>JAGOIM010000153.1 GCA_017995665.1 Anaerolineaceae bacterium
CCGCTCCCCGCGACGGACTTTATTCACGCTGTAGCTTCAAATGTAAAAAGCCTGTACAATTAGGCACTAATATGGCTTTGAAAACTCTAAAGACAAAAGATAACTCCCTCTGGCAGCGGCTTGCTCAACAACGCTGGCTTTTGCCTTTAATTTCGATTGCGCTTTTTATCGGGCTTTGGCAAGTTCTCTATCTGTTGTTAAAATTGCCCACTTTCATTTTGCCCTCTCCTGCGATGGTTTGGAATAAATTTATCGAAGTGCTCAAAAATGGAATGTGGTGGCATAACACTTCTTATACCCTGCTTGAGCTTTCCCTCGGCTTGTTCTTTGGAACAGCAGCAGCCGCCATTCTCGGTTACATTCTCTCTAAAACCCCCACGTTGGAAAAAATTCTCTCCCCGATTTTGGTCGCCAGTCAATCGGTTCCGGTTGTCGCAATCGCCCCCTTGATTATCATTTGGTTTGGTCCCGGACTCTTTTCCAAGGTCTTACTTTGTTCTCTGACCGTCTTTTTTCCTGTTTTGGTGAATGTTTTGGTGGGAATGCGCCAGGTCTCGCAAGACTTGCGCGAATTAATGAATAGTTTCAAAGCCAGCAAAGGTCAAATCTTACGTTATCTGGAAATCCCGGCATCTCTGCCTGTCCTTTTAGGCGGTTTAAGAGTTGGAGCAACCCTTTCTGTAATTGGCGCGATTGTTGGCGAGTTGGTTGGATCTGACCGCGGTTTGGGATATCTGATAAATTTAGGACGCGGGCAATATGATACTGCCTTGGTTTTTGTGGCTGTCTTTAGTCTGATCTTTTTAGCCGCCGCACTTTACAGCATTGTCTTATTTCTTGAACGCCGCGCCCTGAAATGGCAAACCTGGCAAAATATTTAATTGGAGTGATTATGAAAAAAACCCTTCTCATCCTGTCCATTTTAGTTTTATTACTTCCCTTGCTGGCAGCCTGTCAGGCTGAAGAACCGACCGATTTGGAAAAAATCACGATTAACCTGACATATGTTCCTAATGTTCAGTTTTCGCTTTTTTATCTCGGCATTGATAAAGGCTTTTTTGCCGATGAAGGCTTGGAGCTCAACATTGTTTACGGAAACGAAGCCGATATGGTCGCTCTGGTTGGCTCAAACCATCAGCAATTCATGATTGCCTCGGGTGAACAAGTTTTACTCAGCCGCGAACAAGGGCTTCCGGTTGTTTCGGTAGCCGACTGGTATAAGGACTATCCGGTTGGTGTGATTAGCTTAAAAGAGGCTGGGATCGAGCAAGCCAGTGATTTGCGCGGTAAGGACATCGGTTTGCCGGGATTGTACGGCGCTAATTACATCGGCATGGAAGCTTTGGCAGCTCAAACCGGCTTGGAAAACGATGACTACAAGCTGGTTTCAATCGGTTTCACTCAAGTTGAAAGCTTGGTCGGCGGAGCGGTGGACGCCGTAGTTGGTTATCTCTCAAACGAACCGATTCAATTACGCGCCCAGGGTTATGACATTAACGTACTGGCAGTCCGCGATTCAATCGACTTGGTCGGAAACCAGTTGATAACTAACGAGACCACCATCAAAAACAACCCCGAATTGGTTCAAAGGGTAGTCAGGGCATTCCGAAAATCAGTGGAATATAGCGCCGAACATCCCGATGAAGCCTGGGAAAGCAGCAAAAATTTTGTCGACAATTTGACTGATGAGGTCGCCCCTATCCAAAAAGAAGTTTTGAATGAGTCGATTGCACTTTGGCAGATCATTCCCGAAAGCAAAGAAGAACATGATCTTCGATGGAATAACATGATGTCGGTTTTGCTTGAGATAGGGTTGATGGAAAATAAAATCAATATCGAGGATGTTTACACTGATGAATTCCTCCCTTGAAATAGCCCTGGATGTCCGAAACCTTAAAGTTAGTTTTGAGGAAAACGACGGCATTCTGGATGTCTTGGAAGACATTAATTTCAGCTTGCGAAAGAACGAATTTGTCTGTCTGATTGGACCCTCTGGCAGTGGAAAGAGCACGCTTTTGCGAAGTTTAGCCGGGCTTATTCCACATCAAGCCGGAACAATTAACTTTCCTGATCTGCATGAGCGGCAAGCTCGCACCGGTTTGGTTTTTCAAAAGCCAAATCTGATGCCCTGGCGAAATTTGGCGGACAACATAGCCCTTCCCCTCGAACTTGCCAATCGACCAAAGGCAGAAATAGAATCAAAAGTTAGCGAAATGATAGAACTAACCGGCTTGCATGGCTTTGAAAAGTCATATCCCCACGAGCTTTCAGGTGGAATGGCACAAAGAGTTTCGATTGCCCGCTCTTTGGTGCAAGACCCGGACATTCTCTTCCTCGATGAACCTTTTGGCTCTTTGGACGAACTCACCCGTCAACGCATGAGCGAAGAGTTGTTGCGAATTTGGACGGAAAAACGCAAAACCATCCTGATGATTACCCATTCTATCTCCGAGGCTGTCTTTCTGTCTGACCGTGTTTTGGTTATGGCTGGCATCCCTCAAGGAATTGTTTTGGACTTTCCAATCCAAATGCCCAGACCAAGAGATGATGAAATGCGCTACACAACGGAATTTTCAAAAATCGCGGCAACTCTGCATGATCAGTTGAAAAAATAGGCGCTTTTAATTTACTGCCAAAGGAAAACGAACTGTTTTTGGTGTTAAAACTCGTTTTTATCTATTTCCTCATTGAAATTAATTTTTATAGTTTTTTAATCAAAATTGCCTATTGACAGGTTTTTGAGCTGCTGTTATTATGTCGCTTGTTAGGTTTGACTAACAAATAAAACATAATGAGGTCGTTCAAATAATGAAAAAATTTTTCATATTTTCTATTTCACTGCTAATGCTTTTTGCCTTTGCCGCTTGTAGCACCAGCCCGGTTGAAACTCCTGTTGTTGAAGAACCTGTGGTCGAAGAGATTGTGGTCGAAGAACCTGTTGTTGAAGAGCCTGTGGTTGAAGAGCCTGTAGTTGAAGAACCTTCAACTGTCGAAATTACCGATATTCACGGAACAATTGAAGTCCCCTTCAAGCCCGAACGTGTTATCTCCCTCGACAACCGCACCTTCCAGACACTCGAAGAGTGGGGCATCCAGTTGGTAGCTGTACCCAAAGCCGTTATGGGAGATACCTCCGTCTACGTAAATGACGATTCTGTCATGGATATCGGAAGCCATAATGAACCGAATCTTGAAGTTATTGCTGCTGCAGATCCCCAGTTGGTGATTGTCGGACAGCGCTTCGCCAGATATTATGAAGATATCAAAACTCTGGTTCCAAACGCTGTCGTTATCGATTTATCTTTCAACGTTTCTACTGATGTCGAAAACCCGGGCGAGGCTCTGGTTAATGGTTTGAAAGATTCCACTATTGCCTTAGGAAAGATTTTTGACAAAAACGCCGAAGCCGACAAATTGGTTGCCGATTTCGATAAATCAATTGCAGATGCTAAAGCTGCCTATGATGGCGAAAGCACCATCATGACCGTGATCGTTTCCGGTGGTAACATCGGCTTCTCCGCACCAGGTGCCGGTCGCGTTTGGGGTCCCATGTACGGAATCTTTGGTTGGAAATCTTCGCTGGATATTGATAACAGCTCGGACGACCACTAGGGCGATGAAATTAGCATTGAAGCAATTGCCCAAAGTAACCCCGATTGGATCTTCGTCTTAGATCGCGATGCATCAGTTTCAACCGCAGATTCAGTTCCTGCCAAAGACGTTATCGACAACTCTCCTGCGCTTCAAAATGTAACCGCTGTGAAAGAGGGTCAGATTGTTTATGCGCCTAATGATACTTATATCAACGAGTCGATTCAAACCTACATCAAGCTATTTACTGATTTAGCTGAAGCTTTGGGGAAAT
>JAGOIM010000024.1:0-2702 GCA_017995665.1 Anaerolineaceae bacterium
TCAGGCTGACCGGCTCGCTAAAGGTAATTTTGATGTCGGAAGTCAAACCAACGTTGGTGGCACCATTTGCCGGAACGGTGGTGGAAATGGTTGGTGGAACGTCAACTGGCGCACCACAGGTCATGGTGTGAGAACCGAGATAAGTTAAGGTGTCAATTGCATAGCCAAGATATTCATCCACAGGATCAAAATCATCTGTGATGTCTGTATCACCCTGGCAAACAGATTCTTTACGAACTAAAGTTCGATTTTGCGCAGCAGTATCTCCACTGCCGAATTGAGGATTTGGCCTAAATTGATACTTGCCAAAGGAATCTTGAACAACATCTCCATCGGAAGTAATCTGATACAAAACCAAAGTGTCGTCACCGTTGTAACCGGTAACAGTGCCATTAATTAAATCAGCCTTAGCTTGGAAAGCAGCGTTAGCTTGGTTATGGACAATTACATAGGTGCTACCGTTTGCCAAAGTTGTTTCGGCCGGCCAGGTTGTTACAGGGTTTTGAGGAGCGGCGTTACCATTTGAATACAAAGCAAGTTTATATTGACTTAAGTCAATATCAGCGCCGGTGCCATTGTAGAGTTCAATCGCTTTATTATTGCTCGAACCCTCAATATATTCAGAAATGATAAAACGTTCGGGGAAAACAGTTGGTGCAACACTGCAAGAATGTGCGGGGGAGCCAGAGTTTCGGGGTGTTGGGGGATTTGAAACGATGAAATCATCCCCGTTTTGGTCAGTATCTTGACAACCATCACCAAGGCGCAAAGCCGATGATGCGTTGGCAATTTTTGGAGCGGAAGACTCGCCTTCAAAACAATCCGTTGCAATACCGACACCAACAAAGTCAAGAACAGTACTGCCGGTTGGGCAATTTCCGGATAAGGCAGTTGATGCGTTCGTCAGGGCAACTTTAAAGTTCTCGGCGTTCATCGAGACAGTGCCCGTTGCATCCGGGTCCGGGAGCTCAAGCGTTCCTCCACTGCCCTGTGCTTGCTGGATTAAGTAATAGGAATTAGCGGGAATAGTGCCGATTAAATTAGTTCTCGACCAACTGTTCCCGGTAACGGAAGCATATTGAACGCTCCAACCAGTCAAATCGACATCTGCATCAGAGGCATTGAAGAGCTCGATAAAATCGTTCTTATATTGAGCTCCGACATTTCCACCTCCGCCATAAGCCTGGCTGATGCGAACCGCATTTTCCGAATTTGCAGCCCTGACCGGTTCCGGTGGTTGCAAACTAAGCATACCTGTCAAGATGCTGATTACCAGCAACAGGTACAAAGGTTTACGAAAATATTTCATTGTACATTCCTCCGATAAAGGTAGTTTGGGTTTATCAATTCAATAGTAACAGAAATTAGAGTTTTAAGGGCCATTTTCGAGAGAATTTTACTAAATGAATCATGAAAATTTTACCTTAACCCTTCGCTTTGGGAACTATAGAACCCTCTTCGTATAAAAGGTCGGTCCTTTCCTTTACTCAATCAGTAAAACCTATCCTTATCTTTAACTGATCTTGGAATTCAGGTAGCTCCACTATATTTGGACGGTTATTTAGCGCTCAGGATTGGAACCTGTTCTACGCTTGTATACATTAAGCGATTTAAAATGTTTATGTAAGTTTTTTGCCGGCTTATTTGGGCAAGGATTCATGATTCTTCGCATCTTGAGAATTGCCGGAGTTATGCTCAGCAATTCTCATTATGGAACTGCACTCATCATTAATAAGAATATTATTGGGAACACATCAGATTCGGATTATATTACAACAATAATTATAATTAATATATTACAGCGGTAGGGGCAGGTTCAACACATGAGCGGTTTGAAATTGCCCATTAGGAAAACCTGCCCCGTTGAAATCCGGGAATTAATATGTTTTTCAATGTGTATTCGCACTTCTTGTAAAGGTGGCTCTGACTGGGCTATGGATTATTGAGCATTCGTGATTGGGAGCCACCCCTACCCTTGTATATATTTCCATGATTTATTTCATATTGAGAATTGCTGGATTCCCGTTCGCTTCCCAGCCTTCCACCTCATAATCGACTATAATCAAGACATGAATGTGAGCGTTTAGGCATGATTTCAAGAAATAAACACAAGCTTTACAGATTACTTTTGAGCCTTTTGGTTTGCATCTTGCTTACGCCTTTCCTTAAGCTACAAGGGGTTCAAGCAGCTGAGTTTTCTCAAGAGGAAGTTCCCGAAGAAGCAATCGCCACTCCCGAGCCACCAAACACTCAGCTCTATTCCCAAACCGCTACCCCGCGCCAAAACGGCGAAATTTGGCACACGGTTTTGCCGGACCAGTTTTTTTATCATATCGCAGAACTCTATGGGGTGAGCCTGAATGAAATTCTGAGCCTCAACGGTTTAACTGAAGATTCCCCCATTTTTCCCGGAGATCAATTGCTGATTGTCAAACCGACCGATCTTGAACTGGGGCAAGGGACATTAACCCCGGAAATCACTCCCGAGGAAACCGAGCTGACTTCCGAAGCCACACCAAGCCTTGATTTGGTTTTTTTCAGCACTGAAGCGACAGAAGAGCTAACGCCAACAGCTAATTTGGGCTTTTTTGAACGCGTTTTTTCTTCTAACGCCCGCTATTTAGCCCTGGGCGTGCTGGCTTTGGTTCTATTTGGTGTGGTTTTATTGATTATCAGCTCCCGAAGAATCCAATAATTCTCTT
>JAGOIM010000024.1:2802-13543 GCA_017995665.1 Anaerolineaceae bacterium
GCATACATGATACCCGAAAGTGCTGCAAGCAAACCCATTGCGCCGAAAACGAAATAGGTAATCTTTGAGACGCTGATGCCGCTAAGTTCGGCCGCTTCGGGATTACCACCGACTGCATAAATATGCCTGCCGAGCGGTGTTTTCGTTGTGATGAATTGGAATACAGCCACGACTATAAGCAAAATCACCAGACTCCAGGAAAGACCGTTATAACCGGAAAGAATCCAGGTGATATAACCAATCAGGACTGAAATCAGTACCAATTGGGCGATGAAGAGCGCTGTATTCGAAACGGCAAAATTGTATGATTTTTTGGTTTTACGGCTTTTAATGGCAGAAACGATGTAGAATGCGATTCCAATTAAACCGAGAATTAAGGTTAGTTTGTGCTTTCCCGGTAAAATGCCGGAAAGGAAGGGTATATCTGGAATGAAGCCATTACCAATTGCGTTAAATACAGTATCGCGAATGACAATCGTGCCTGTACCCATCGTGATCAAAAGCAGCACACCACGGAAAATCAAACCGGCGGCCATGGTGGAAACGAATGCCGGCACGCCCAGTTTCGCAATCGGCGTTGCCGTTAGCAATGCTGCTAAAATGCCCAGAATCAACACAGCTGGAATCACAGCAAAAACCGGCCAGCCCCAACGGGTCATGGCAATCGCAGCAAAGGCACCCAAAAAGCCAGCCAGATAGCCGACTGAAAGGTCAATATGGCGAATCACGATGACAAGGGTCATTCCAACCGCCAAAACAGCAATATAGCCCATTTGGTTAATCAGGTTGCTGATATTCCTGGAAGAAATAAAATTGCCATCAGTCGTGATTGTAAAAAATATCATGATGACAATCAAAGCGATAAACATAAAATAATCGCCAATATTTGCTTTTATGAGCTGCCAAAGACCGTTTAAATCTAATTTGTTTGTATTTTGACTTGAATCTTCCATGGAATTCTCCTAATAATCGACTGCCAGTTCCATGATACGCTCTTGTGTGGCATCTTCGACCGGCATCTCTCCATTTATTTTTCCTGCAGACATAACATAAATTCGGTCGCTCATCCCTAAGACTTCGGGTAATTCGGAGGAAATCATGAGGATACTCATGCCCTGTTCGACCAGTGAATTCATCAGTGTATAAATTTCGTACTTTGCGCCGACGTCAATTCCACGCGTTGGCTCGTCCAAAATCATGAGCCCCGGTTTGACGAAAAGCCACTTAGCGAGTGAAACTTTTTGTTGGTTGCCACCACTTAGATTTCGAACTTTTTGTTGAATGCTTGGAGTTTTGATGTTTAGCTCGTTGCGATAGCGATTTGCAACCATAATTTCTTCGTTTTCATTAATGACACCGGTAGGGGAAATTTCATAGAGGTTAGCAAGACTGATGTTATGTTTTACGTCATCAATCAAAATCAAGCCATCACCCTTGCGATCTTCGGTAACATAAGCTATCGATGATCGAATTGCACCAGCCGGATCACTAAACTTTTGTTCTTCACCATTGATAAATATTTTTCCACTCAGGCGATATTTATCCGGATTACCGTAGATGCTCTTCGCTAATTCTGTTCGCCCGGAACCCATCAAGCCGGCAATACCGACGATTTCCCCGGAATGTACATTGATGTTAATCTCCTTGAGAATATCGCGGTTGAGAGAAGCAGAATGGGCGGACCAGTCTTCAAGTCTCAGCATTTCCTTGCCAACTGACTTATACTCGCGTTTTGGATAGACGTTGTCAATCGAACGACCGACCATATGACGAATCAAAACAGCATCGTTCACTTCGTCTACATGAGCATCGAGAGTGACAACCGTTTTACCATCGCGCAAGACCGTTACGGTATCGGCAATTTCTAAAACTTCGCGCAATTTGTGCGATATCAAAATGCAGGTAACTCCCTGATCGCGCAAACCACGGATGAGATTCAGCAAATTGTCGCTGTCATTTTCATTCAATGCTGCTGTTGGCTCGTCTAAAATGAGGATTTTTACTTCTTTTTTCAAAGCTTTGGCAATTTCAATCAGTTGTTGTTTGCCAACACCCAATTGTTTGATTTTAGTCATTGGGTTTACATCCAGGCCGACTTTTTTCAAAATATCGATGGCTTGCGAAATCGCCTCATTTTTGTCGATAACGATGCCATTGGTAACTTCATTCCCCAAAAAAATGTTTTCGTAAACGCTTAATTCGGGTATCAGGGCTAATTCCTGATAAATGATGGCTATGCCGGCCTGTTCGCTTTCGCGGATGTTGTTAAAATGTTGTAATTCACCGTTGATATAAATATCGCCAGTGTAAGAGCCAAAGGGGTGAACACCGCTTAAGACTTTCATTAGCGTTGATTTGCCGGCGCCGTTTTCACCAACAAGACAGTGGATTTCACCTTTGCGAACACTAAAAGTTACTTCGTCCAACGCCTTAACTCCAGGAAATTCCTTGGTTATGGACTTCATTTCAAGAATAGGGTTTTCCATCGGCGACTCCTGCCTGATTTATTTGAGATTTCTAAGGTAAAGACAGGGCTGGTTTCCCAGCCCCATCTTTTAAAGTTTTACAAAATTTTACTCAAGACCGGTGAATTCGGAAGCTTCGTAATAGCCGGATTCGATAACGGTCTGTTTGACATTATCCTGAGTAACAGTAACAACCACGGATGGTTTGGCAGGAACGTCTTTGACATTGTTGTTGTAGGTGTTGGTTTCCTCGGGGGTTTCACCATTGAGGAAAGCCTTGGCAGCAGCAATCGCATCGCTAACGAGGGTGCGAACGTCTTTCAAGACAGTCATGGATTGTTTGCCATCGATAATGTATTGAACAGAGGCTTTTTCAGCATCCTGACCGGTTACATAGAATTTAGTAACAGCGTCGTCAGCACCGAAAGCATCGGCAATAGCACGGGCGGTTCCATCGTTTGGTGCAAGGATGAAGACTTCACCCTTACCTTCATCGGTAGCAGCGGTCAGGTTAGCTTCAGCCAAACCTTTGGCAACATTGAAGTCCCAGTTAGTGGTAACCTGGCCAATAATTTTGCCCATCTCGTCACGTGCGAGGACGGCTTTATCCTGGAGAGCAACTGCTTCGGAGGAGTTTTGAATTACAAAAGTGCCATCAGCAATCTTGGGTTGCAAAACATTCCATGCACCTTCGAAGAAGAGGAAAGCGTTGTTGTCGGAAGCGGCACCAGCATAGAGGTAGAGGGGCAAACCGGTTCCATTGGCGTTGTCAACCAAGTATTGAGCCTGGGCTTCACCAACAGCGACGGAGTCGAAGGTTACATAATAATCCACTGCTTCGGTATCGAGGATCAGGCGGTCATAAGAGACAACTTTCACACCAGCATCGTGAGCAGCTTCGGCAGCGGCAGCGGCAGCGGCACCGTCATGGGGGCAGATGATCAAAACTTGAATACCCTTGGAAATCAAGGTTTCAACGTTTTGTTTTTCAATGGCGGGATCGCCCTGGCTAAAGAGAATTTCCACAGAATAACCCTGTTCGGTCAAAGCGTCCTTGAAACGGGTTTCGTCTTGAATCCAGCGGGGTTCGTCTTTGGTGGGGAGAACAATACCGACAGCCAGTGTGTCACCGGTTTCGGGTTGTTCGGGTTCAACGGGGGTTTCAGCAGTACTACAAGCTGCCAAAACCATGCTCGCAACGATAAGAATGCTTGCGAGAGTAAACAGTAATTTGGATTTTTTCATTTCTTCTCCTTAAGAAAAATGTTTATAGCGAAAAGCCTTGTCCGAATGCGATAAAAATTGCTAAATCCAAAATTGGCAGCGTGACGCCGGGCTAAACTTGTATCGCTAAAAATCTGGAGGTTAGATTCTTCCAGCCACTATATTATACCTTAATCAAATTTAATTGGTTAAATAGTTACACAAAGGCATTAATGATAATTATAAAATCATCTATATGTATCGTGAGGGTAACTGCGAATCTGACACCGCACCAATCCTTGCGAGCTTATTAATGATATAAAGTTTATGACAACGATAGGGTCAGACCGGATTTTAAAAAGTTCGGTTTAGGTGCCTTTGATTTTTCAAATGTGACCAAAACTTTATACTGGCAGGGCACGGCTTCTAAACAACGCCTCCTGAAATTAGGAGGCGTTGTTTCTAAAGTTATACTCTGGGACGAAAAGCTTCTTCGGTCTTATATGAGATTATTTCCAACAAAAGGTCGTGTACCCGATGCCAGCTGTCCAGTTCCAGACGTTCATTCGGAGTGTGTTCATCAAAATACCCAATCGATAGATTGACGCTCGGTATGTAAGGATTTCCAAGTTGCGACCAAACCCTTAAATCCGATAGTCCTCCCTGAACAGGTTTGAAATGTAATCTTGGGTTTTTCCATAATCGTTTGGAGCATTCGGTAATAAACGTCGCTTCTGATTCAATGCAGTACGCATATTCAGACGACCTTACGACAATGTCGTTAGTTCCCTTGCGATCGAGTGATATTGCGAAGTCAAGACCTTGGAAAAAAGTTTCGTTTATTTGTTCGGCTCCTTGCTGTCCAGTTTCTTCCTCCACGGTAAATGCAAACTTTAAGTGACAGGGGATTTGGGTTTTAATCAGTACATCGAGGACATCGAGAATGAGTACAATTCCTGCTCTGTCATCTGCTCCTAGGATACCACCATCTCTTCTGAGAGTATTCTCTTCTCTGATAATCGCATTTCCTTCGCCAGTAGAATTCTTTACATCTAAATGTGCAGAAAGCAACAAGATTGGCAGCTTATCTCCAAATTTCCTTCCAGGAATAGTTAACTCTCCCAGAACGTTTCCAACCTCATCCATCCAAACTGAATCCAGGCGATTTTCCAATATAGATTTTACGTGAGAGGCCACATCATATTCTTCTTTACTTTTGCCTGGGATATCAAGGAGTTGCAAAAGTCGGCGCTCGCGCTTCTCTTGCAAGGGCTTAAGGTAATCATAAGCGCAATTGATTTTGTGGAGCCACAAACCAAGGTCAAGAATACCATCTATAGCTTCGAGAATAAAGAGACGCTTTTCTGTATCAAGCTCACAGCTATAGCCCCCTGATTTCAGTATAGTCTCAGCCAACAATGCACCACGCCAGGTTAAGAACTTGACGTAAGGCCCTCGGTATCGGACAGGTCCATGCATTTGCCATTGATTGTGATAGCCCTTGCAACTCTCAATTGTCCGGATATTGAGTCGCTGGAATTGCATTACTACAGCGTTGAGTGGGAATTCAATATCTCTCGTTGTTATGTGGGAACCACTTTCCATTCCGCCTTCTAATTTTTTCATCTCTTCGAACCAATCACTTGAGTTATGCGGTGTTGATCTAAAAACGTATCTTCCGCAATCTTTTTCATATGAGGCTTGTGTTCTTGTCAACAGTGAATCCAGAAAGCTAACGTCATCCCCATATAGATATAAAGTCACAGCCTCTTTATCCCTTCTTTCAGGCATAAAGCCTGTCAGGACTAATAAATCGTACCAGTTGTAATTTGTTTTCATGAATAATTCTCCTTTAACCTTAAATTTATAAGGATATTATCCGTAGGTTCGATGACAGGCTGTCATCCTGCTTTGAGCTACTGACATGAAATCTGCTTAATGAATGATCGTCCTGAAATAATGAACTTTTAGATTGCTTATAGCAAATATTTGTTTGGGTCCGTTCCCTGAAGTGGATGTTCTAAATTTTTCTGACAAAACACCAATTTCTCTCAAAACACGGTTTAAACGTGATGAGTTTTGTCGATAGACATCAATTGAACCAAGCGGATCTGGATATATTTCAAGGTTAAGAGAAGACAGTAAGTGTTTGAGATTGCTATCATCTTCACTCAAATATCTGGGGCCACTTCTCATATAACTTATATACGGCCTATTAAAATTAAACCTGTCAATCACAAGGGCATTTGAATCATTCTTGAGTTCCCAGAGAAGTTCGTCATACTCCCCAATGGAAATCGTTTTTTCTGGACTTTCCGGCTCAGTACAATCTTTAAAGCTATAGACTATTCGTTCGTTTATTTGCTGTCTGAGTTCTTCATTACTAAAAATCAGAGGCTCGAGACGACTCTCACTATTTATCTCCCTTAACAATTTGGAAACCTGCTCTATTGCATAGTCAACCTGAGAAGTGTTGAGTTTTAGTTTTTCAAGGATTCCGTCATTCAGGCGACTTAATTCAAGCGCACGTGCAAAATAGCCCATTGCTTTTGCCCGATCCCTGCTGTAATACAAAATTCCCAAACGAAAAGAAGCTAAAGGATTTTCTTTGATTATTCTGAGCGCTGTCCCAAAATAATCTTGTGCTCTTTGAAGCATTGCCCCTCCACCTCGTTTTGCATCTAATCCATTGTCCATTAAAGAATAAACATATTGACGTTTATAGTAGTCAATCGTCTCAGGAGTAAATAATTGAAGCCTGTTGTGAGCAAGAAAACGAAAAATCGCCTCGCTTAATTCAAATTCCTGCCATAGATTGAAATCATCGCCCTGCTCATCGATAGTTTTTTCAATCCAACCCTCCAGATCCTCATTGGAAGACAGATAATCCGGAACTAGAAATTTATTATTGCGAGACATAAAACAACTCCTATCGTCCCTTAAATTAAATCTCCTGCCTGTAGAACTTCAGCAGGCAGGATAAAGCAATTAAACGATCTTCTTATTCAAAGCCAATTCCCAGTTGCAGGGCTTGCTGGTTGATAGGGACGAATTTTTCTTTGACGTTTTCAGCGATGATGCGATTCCAGTCGAAGTCTTCCAATCCGAGTTGCTTGATCAGCACACCCAAAAGGATGATGTTCATCACTTTGGGGTTGCCGAGTTCGCGGGCTTCGGCTTGCCCATCGAGAGCAATCAGTTTTCCGGCTCGTTCTCTAATCAACTCTTCGCCGTTGGTGGGATATTTTTCTTTACCCATCTGAACGCCCATCGGGTTGACGCGCACACGGTTGAAAATCACAATTCCTTTGCCGTCATCGCGCAAATAGTCCAGATTGCGCAATACTTCGAGCTCTTCAAAGCCCATGATGACGTCGGCTTTGCGTTTTTCGACAATCGGCGAGAAAACTTTTTCGCCATAGCGTACGTGGGTCAAAACGGGACCTTCGCGTTGGGACATGCCATGAACTTCGCTCATTTTGACGTCATATCCGGCATCAATCAAGCCAAGCGTCAGGAGCTTGCTGGCTAAGATGGTGCCCTGACCGCCAATTCCGGTTAGCAGAATGTTTTTTATGCTCATTTATGCCTCCATTAACTGAATTGCCTGGACCGGACAAACCTGGGCGCAGACGCTGCAGCCGACGCATTTATCGGGGTCGATGGACGATTTTTTCTTGTCAAATTGGAAGACAACCGCCGGGCATCCGGTTTTGGTACATTTTCGGCAGCCGATACAGGTTTCTTCATCCACAAAATAGGTTTCGGTAAAAGCGCCTTTGAACTCTTCGAGATCCCATGGTGCCTGTTTTTTCAGGGCGCAGGGCCAGCGGGTGATGATAACGGTCGGTTCTTCCATTCCAAGTGCCCAATCGAGCGTTTCTTTGACTTCGTCGAGCTTGTTGGGGTTGATTGTGCGCACATTTTGGACGCCCATCGCCCGAACGAGCGGTTCGATGGCAATCGCTTCGGTAATTTCACGGTTGATCGTGTAACCTGTGCCGGGGTTTTCCTGTTGACCGGTCATAGCGGTGATGCGATTGTCCAAAATGACCGAAATCAGTTTGCTGCGGTTATAAACCGAATCGAGCAAGGAGTTGATGCCGGTATGGAAGAAGGTGGAATCGCCAATAACGGAGACAACACGAGGTTTATCGCCTTCGATTGTGTCAAAAACCTGCTGCGCACCATGCCCAAGGCTGATGCTGGCACCCATACAAACGGTGGTTTCCATCGCATTATAAGGCGCACCCGATGCGAGGGTGTAACAGCCGATATCGCCGGAAACCATCACGCCTTTGCGCTTGCCGAGTTCGTAGAAAAAGCCGCGATGCGGACAACCGGCACACAAGGTTGGCGGACGGGGAACAACAACATCTGCCAATTCGGCGTCAACGGGATATTCGCTTCCATAAACAACCTGGCGAATTACCTCAGGGGTCATTTCGCCGTTGCTGGGGAAGATGTTTTTGCCGTCACATTCAATGCCCAAAGCACGAACATGCTGCTCAAGATAGGGGTCGTTTTCTTCGAGGATGTAGATATGATCCACTTTTTGGGCAAAATCCTTGATCATCTGATCAGGCAGGGGATTGGTGAAGCCCAGTTTGAGGTAAGAGGCACTGTCACCAAAGACTTCGCGGGCATAAAGATAACAATCACCCGAGCAGATGATGCCAATTTTGGTATCGTGAAGTTCTTCGCGGTTCCAGGCGCAATGATTGCTGTATTCTTTGAGGAGTTCAAGGTTTTTTTGAACCTTAACCTTCATCGGACGAGCATTTGCCGGAACAGCTACATATTTTTTTATGTTTTTTACATAAGGTTTAATAGGCACATCTTTGCGTTCGCCAAATTCAACAATACTTTTGGAATGACAAACACGGGTAGTCATCCGAATTAGAACCGGCATATCGTGTTTTTCGCTGATTTCAAAAGCCTCAATCAGCATATCCTTGCATTCCTCACTGTCCGAAGGCTCAAACATAGCCGTCATTGCTGCTTTGGCATAATTGCGGTTATCCTGCTCGTTTTGGGATGAGAACTGACCGGGTTCGTCGGCAGTGATGACCACCGCACCGGCATTTACGCCCATGTAAGCGAAGGTGAAGAAGGGATCGGCAGCAACATTGAGTCCGACGTGCTTCATTGCCGCCAGCGAACGCGCCCCGGCAATCGACGCTCCAATGACCGATTCGAGAGCGGTCTTTTCATTGGGAGCCCACTCTGAATGGATTTCGGAATAAGTAGAAATATTTTCAAGAATTTCAGTACTGGGCGTGCCAGGATAGGCTGCGGCAAAACGAACGCCGGCTTCCCAGGCACCGCGAGCGATGGCTTCATCGCCAGTGATGAGATGTTTCAAAGCTTCCTCCTTTTCCGTCAATTGGTATGGTGAGAGACGGATGAGCTTGCGCTTTTAGTATAAACCAAATATGCCGTTTTTGGGGGTGAGATTTTGTCAGAATCTCTAATTTACACGCGTTAGCAAGAGGAGTTTTTCTTTTAATCATCTCCAGCGAGATTGAATAAACACCGAATGCGAAAGCAACGATGATTTCAGGCCAGCCCGCCTATGTTTCACGTGAAACCTTTCATCTACACGCACCACCCGCCAAAGCGATAGTTTCACGTGAAACAATTACGAAGTGATTTCTGTCTAAGCAGAATTGTTCAATGCTTAATATAAAGAACTGAGTCGTGATATTATGGAAACGGTACACTTTATCTATTCTCAGCTGACGAGTGAAGTCTTCAAGAGGCACAGATAATGCAACATATGGATTTAACCAAATCGAGATTGGAGTAACTATGAAGAGAAAATTCTTTATAATTCTTAGCCTTATCGCAATAATACTTTCTGCTTGTGTTCCGGCAGCAGAAGTTGACACAAAAGCACCCCCATCGGAACTGCAGTCAACGACTTCTCCTTCAACGGTGCTGCAGCCAACCAATACACCTCAATATCTTTCGCCCCTCTATAAAACGCATATCTTTGTAGGCGGAGAAGGCTGGGCGACGAATTTGGACAATAGCAAAATTTACAATACTGTCAATTTCGGCGAATATTGGTTCAATGTCACCCCAGACGATGTCAACAGTTCTTCTGGCTTCGGGCAAAATTCTGTTGCTTTTCCCAATGGTCATTCAGCCTGGCTTTGTGAAACTACCGGTGAATCTTCCGCTATATTAAAGACAAGTGGCGATGCCGGGAAGACCTGGTCTTTCACTCAACTCGATTTTCCTTGCGGATTAATTGATTTCAGCAATTCAGAGAACGGAATGATTATTTCCGACTTGGGTGCCGGTGCTGGTTCACAGTATGTCAGCGTGCATACAACAAGCGATGGCGGTTTGACCTGGACGAAGACTTTTGAGCATGAACCTGCTTCGTCTGACAATCACGGTTTGCCGGCTTCAGGCATCAAAAGCAGTTTGCTAACCTTGAATGACGGCGTTGCTCTGATTGGTGGTTCCCGACCAATGCCAGATTCGCTATATCTCTTCCGAACAGTCGATTCCGGTGAAAATTGGAGCCAAGTTTCCTGTGATGGTTTGCCAAATTCAGAGGATGCAGAACTTAATCCGCTTGATTTAGTCAAAATTAGCAATCAGGAATTTATCCTCCCCATCCGAGCCTTTCAAGCTGACAACGAAATCCAAACGCATATTTGCCTTTCCACTGACGCCGGAGAAAGTTTTAACTACCTATCTTCTTTAGGAGATGTAAGATTTATTGATTTTGGCAGCATTGAAAACGGATTGGCCTATGCGGACAATAAGATGATGCAAACTTCAGATGGCGGCTTGACCTGGGTTGACAAAACCGAATGGTTACCCTTAGGCGTAATTCCGATTGGTCTTAATATGATCAATGCCACAATCGGTTATCTAAACACGACGATTAATGAAGAACAGCTAAACCAAAATCGGATTTTCATGACCGCCAACAATGGAAACACCTGGCAATCGATGCCGGGAACAATTATCGATTGAGATTTTGACCTATTATCTAAAGACAAGAGTTTGTTGTGAAACGCAATAATTATTTAGCAAAAAACTTAGCCCTGTTC
>JAGOIM010000154.1 GCA_017995665.1 Anaerolineaceae bacterium
CTCGACCTGGAGCACCACGCCGGTTCTAATCATGCCGGAGTTTGGGTGAATATTCCTGAACTGAAGGTTGTTTTTGTCGGTGATACTGTGGTGGCAGACCAACCGCCCTTCATCGCTTACGCAAATTTGGAGCTTTGGGAAGAAGACTTGAAGCTGCTGACTTCCGACCAATTCAAGGATTATCAAATCATCTCCTCTCGCAGTGGCTTGGTTGACCAGAACCAGATAGCTGAAATGATGGGGACGATCACTTTTATTCGGCAACTTTTTGATGAATTGAAAGTAAAAAATGCAAACCTGGAAGAATGGTTGGCAAATATTCCACAAATTTCAGCAAAAACGAACCAATTAGAACTATTTAACAGCGAGTTATTTTATAATCGTCTCCATTGGGGTATCACAACATATTACGATTTAAATATTCGCGAAAGAGGTTAATGAATGGATATTTGCTCCGGTTTTGAACCTTTGGTTGAATTAACTCGAGGTGGTATTGTTGAAAGCCAGCACATGGGTGCCTTGGCGGTGGTAGATTCGGACGGTAAATTGCTGCTTTCCTTTGGCAATCCCGACTTGGTTACATTTCCGCGCAGCTCGATGAAGCCTTTTCAGGCTTTGCCTTTTGTTGAGCTGGGGGGAGTGGAAGCTTTCGGCTTGACCGAAGAAGAGCTTGCCATCATTTGTGCTTCACATTGCGGCACCGATGAGCATGTTCGGGTTTTGAAATCAATCCATGAAAAAGTTGGCCTGCAATTAAGCGATTTGCAATGCGGTGCCCACTGGCCTATCGACAAGGAAACCACTTTTCAGATGCGTGTCCGCGGCGAAGAGCCGAATTCGTACCGCCATAATTGTTCCGGCAAACACAGCGGAATGTTGGCTCAGGCAAAATTGCTGGGCGAGAGTTTGGAGAATTACCTCGAACCGGTACATCAGGTGCAGAAAAACATCCGCCAGGCGGTCGCTTCAATGTGTGGGCTTCACCGTGATGATATGATTTTTGGCGTTGACGGTTGCAGCGCACCGGTCTATGCCATGCCTTTGCGTAGTTTTGCCGGGGCGGTTGCTAAATTGGTCGATCCAAAAGATTTGGAAGACAAGCGACAAAATGCCTGTCGCAAGATTAGCAGCGCGATGATGGCGCATCCTTTTATGGTCAGCGGACCGGGCAAAGTCGACACGGTCTTGATGGAAGTGATGAAGGGCAAGGCGATTGCCAAGGGCGGCGCCGAAGGCTATCAATTGGTTGGCATTATGCCCGGAGCTATTCCCGGTTATGAAAAGGGCTTGGGAATTGCCTTCAAACTTGCCGATGGCGACCCCGACAGACGGGCAACCCATTTGCTGATTGTTGAGCTCTTGAAAAAGTTTGGCTTCACAAGCGAAATGGAATCTGAAGCTTTTAAACCTTTCAATCAACCAATTATCCGCAATGCCCGAGGAATTGAAGTTGGAAAAACACGTCTGGCAAAGCCAATTCCGGAGTTTGACTTAGTCTGAAATGAATCTCAATGCAGAAGATCGGGCACGCTGTGAAAAACTGGCTCAGGTAAGCCAGCGTTTGCTCGATTATTTTGGCGAACCGGATTGGCACGAAATGTTGCCTGCGGTGGGCGAGTTGGTCTGCACGATTCTCTCGCAAAACACGAACGATATCAATCGCGACAAGGCTTATCGGGCGATGTTGGAACGTTACCCGACTTGGGATGATGTTTTAGCAGCTGACCCGGAAGAATTGAAAGATAGCATCCGAGTTGCCGGTTTGGCGCAACAAAAAGGACCGAATATCCAAGCCGCATTGCAGGCAATCAAGGACGAACGCGGTGAGATTGATCTGGATTGGCTAAAATCTTTGAGCATCGACGAGGCGCGAAATTGGTTGGTCAATCTGAAGGGGGTCGGTCCTAAAACGGCGGCGATTGTGATGGTTTTTGCACTCGAAATGCCGGCTTTTCCGGTGGATACGCATATTTATCGGGTAACCGGCAGGATTGGCTTGCGTCCACAGGCGATGAGCGTGGATAAGACCCACGAATACATGGAAGCAATCGGCAATCCAGCAGATTTCGGGCCTCTGCATTTGAATATCATCAGCCTTGGCAGGCAATTTTGTCAGGCGAGAAAACCAAAATGCGCCGGATGTCCGGTTCTTGATTTGTGCGACTATCCTGATAAGCAGTTTTAGGCTAAATCGCCGAGCATGGACCAGAAGTAGGCCGGATTCTGTTTTTGAATCTGGCGGAACATGCCAGGAGAAACAAATTTCGTTCGGTTACAAATTTAGCAGTCATTGGCGGGGTATTGCCGGGTTGAAAAGCGCAACCCGTCCTACAGAGACCCTAATTCGCCAAGCATTGACCAAGGTCCTGCCCAGTTTATTTTGACCGTTCTCAGTTGCCCATAGAGGTTTTCGTCTGAATTGACGAAAACGAGGCGGTTGGTCGGGGTGCGCCCGCGCCAACGGTCTTTCGATTTGCCTTCAAAGAGCACTTCTTCGTTTTGACCGAGGAATTTCTGGTTGATTTCGCCAACGACCACTTTTTGTAAATCTTCCAAAGCCCTGAATCGGCGCATTTTTTCTTCCGGGCTGACATCATCGGCTAAGAATTTGGCGGAATAGGTGTTGGGTCGGGGGGAATAACGTGCCAAATGGGCGACATCAAGCTTCAAATCTTCCAAAATTTTGTAAGTTTGCTCAAAAGCAGCTTCGCTTTCACCGGGGAAGCCGACGATGATATCCGTGCCGATTGAAACGCCGGGGATGCGATGACGTATTTCGGCAACCAAATCGCGATATTCCTGGTTTGTATAGCCTCTGCGCATTGCGGTCAGGACTTCGTCGTCTCCGGCTTGAACCGGAACTTCGATGTGGGGCATTACTTTGGGGAGTCGCCCGACCGCGTCGATTAAGTCCATCGTCATGTAAGAGGGGTGGGAAGTCAAAAAGCGAATGCGTTCCAGCCCGTCAATTTCGGAGAGTTGCTCCAAAAGTTGAGGCAAAAGCACGCCATTATCCAAATCCAAACCATAGCGATCGACAATTTGACCGAGCAAAACCAGCTCTTTTGCGCCATGTTCGACCATGACTTTGGCTTCGTTAAGGATTTTTTGCGGGTCGCGGCTGCGTTCTTTGCCACGGCGTCCGGGGATAACACAATAGGCGCAAGCATGCGAACAGCCCAGGACTATCGGGAGATTTTCGGAAACGGTGTGTTGTTCATCGGTGGTAACGCCAAATTCGGAATCGAGCGCAGCATCAACTTCGCGCCGCCAGGCTTCGGAATCTTCGATTGTCATCCGGTTTTCGAGGAAACGCAAGAAAGGTTCCGGGTCGGAGGGCGCCGCGAAGATGTCGACCCAAGGGTAACGTTTTTCCATGGCGGCATTACCGTGAATGCCAACCAGGCAGCCCATCAAACCGATGACGAGCCCGGGATTAGCCTTTTTGTAAGGGCGGAGAGAATTGAGACGGCCCAAAGCGCGGTCTTCAGCACTTTGCCGAACGACGCAAGTGTTCAGGATGATCATGCCTGCCTGAGCAGGGTCATCCGTTTTTTCTAAACCTAAAGAGCCCAAAGCACGACCAAGCCGGTCGCTGTCGGCAACATTCATTTGACAGCCTTCTGTCCAGATGTGATATTTCATAGGGCGCAATTATACACCAGGATATACAGGAAACAGCATGCCCCTTGGTCAGAAACCAGCCGAAAAATTACAGAATTCTTATCCTTCTAATTGAAAGGCTTCTAAAGCTAATGTACAATTATGAACTAAATTATTAGGATATCTTTTTCAAAGGCAAGGTGTTTCATGGAGTCTAAGCAGAAAAAACCAGTACTGATTCAAGGCGGAGG
>JAGOIM010000025.1 GCA_017995665.1 Anaerolineaceae bacterium
GGACTAATTTTACAATTCCTACGATCCAAATGACAAGAAAGACATAAAACCAGCCGTTGAAAGCGCTAATGGCATGTTTCAGGCTCTGGCCAAAAGGCTTTTCGCTCACTGCTGAATAGGCAAAGTTGTAGAGAATTGATGCATCAATCATCTCCCCAAATGTGCCATTAATGATGAAATAAAGCGAAGTGGGGAGAGCAATCGTCAGCGCGCCAATAAACAGATAAGCTATGGGCTGCCATATTTTCACTTCTTTTTGTTTGAGAAAAACATAAATTAGGGCAACTAAGACCACAGCGATTAGAGTGCCAATGTTATTCGCCCGTAATAAAAAGTTTAAAACAGCCATAGCCCCCATCAGGAAAAAGGGCCAAAAGGTTTTTTTCTTGTTTATAAGCAGCGCCAAAGCCGCAATTGCTATCCAGGTGAAAAGGATGGAATATTCTTCGGTATAGTTGCCATATCCAATCACGAATTTTAAAAGATGAGAACCCAAAAAAATTGTGCTGATTGCCGGTAAGAAACCATAGCGTTTCTTAATAAACCAGTAGGCGATAAAAAGTGAAGCAGCAAATAACACTAATTCGATTATATATAGCCCCCAACGGGAGTAATCATTTCCGACCCCAAGAGCGTTAATCCAAAAAATCAGCGGTCCTTTAGAATCCCAAATATCCTCATAAAGCTTTGCGCCCGAACGAAGAGCCTTCCCTACATAAAGGAAGAAACCGCCATCACGGCTTGGTGGGTTGGTTGTAGGATTGGCATCAGACAGGGTTATGATGCTAATCACAAAAACCAGCAATAAGATTAATCCGATTTCCAGCCATTTTTTTAGTTTGGGGTTTTTTGAATTTTCCAGATTCATATGAGACCTTTGATTCTTATCCTGTTCCATTTTCGAGCCTTTCCCAAAAATATGATCCAAAATAAAAAAACTTGAATCCTTAATCGAGAAAAGTATAGCATAAGATACCCGCTTTAGTTTTCCCTGCTATAATCCAAAAAAGTGAACATCGATATCCGCTCTACTATTTTCGTCATCGCTATCATGGCGGCGGTTGTTGCCGTGATTCTGATTTTTCGCGCCAGAAACGCCATTCGCTCAGGGCAAAAGTTGCCGTTCTTCTATAAGAAACGCGACCAATTCGAGCTGGCTGCCCGTCTGATTATCGGTGCACTTTTGCTGGTTTTTTTCGCCTACGCTTCTATACAATGGGGAGAAGGCTTGGTTTACCAATATTTTCCACCCACACTTACCCCTTCCCTAACCCCAACAATTACGCTGACACCAACCATCACGCTAACCCCAACCCTGACACTGACCCCAACCATCACCAATACGCCCTCGGTGACTAACACGCCCTCTCTCCCCCAGGAGATTCTCGACGAATTTGACGCTGTCGTTACCCCACCAACGGACTACCTTTTCAGTCAGATCAGGTTTTCGACCGAAATTGACGACGATTTGCAAGCAATCAACCCAGGCAATGAGTTTGAAAACCCACTTGAAGCGATTTTTGGCACTTACAGCTATAACAATATGACCGATGGTTTGCAATGGACGGAAGTTTGGACCCGTGAGGGCGAGATTGTTCATTACAATGTTGGCAAATGGCAGGGCTACAGCGGTGGTTATGGCGCTGTAAAGTTAGAACTACCGGCCGAAGAATGGTTGCCGGGTAACTATCAATTGCAATTCTATATCGGCGAGCAATGGTTAATGAGCGGGTATTTCCGCGTTTTGGGTTCGCCTCCAACCGCAACCCCAACGCTCAGCCCCACGCCAAGCTTAACGCCCAGCAACACGCCAACGCGCACAAACACTCCCCTGCCGAGCAACACCCCTTTGCCCAGTCCGACAGATTTGCCTTAAGCTGCTCTGCTAAATCGCTCTCAAACCCGGGATGCCGCCAGCCAAATGACGGGCAACCTCCGCAGCCACAGCAGCGTTGTTTTTCAAGAGCTCAATATTGGTCGTTTTGCTGCGCCCCTCGCTTAGCTCGCTCACTTTTCCCAAGAGGTACGGCGTGATTGCGTTGCCTTCGATTTTTTCCAAAGCAGCATCCCGCATCGCACTTTCAATCCAGCCTTCAACCACACATGCCTCAATCGCAAATTCAGCCGGAGGAGGAACAACCAGCAAAATTCCGCTCTGCAAGCCTACGCCCCAATGTGCTTTGGCAAGTGCCGCCGCTTCTTCCGCCGAATCAACACGGGCTTTGAGTTTAATCCCACTGCTTCGTGAATAAAAAGCGGGCAGTTCGTCCGTTTGATAGCCGACTACCGGCACGCCTTGCGTTTCCAAGACTTCCATCGTAGCAGGCAGATCCAAAATTGCCTTGGCTCCGGCACAAACCACCATCACCGGGCAGCGTCCCAATTGCATCAAATCAGTGGAGACATCCATCGAATTACCGCGATGCACTCCCCCGATTCCACCTGTGGCAAAAATTTGGATGCCCTGTTTTTCAGCCACGAACATCGTTGCCGCAACCGTCGTCCCGCCAACCTCGTTTTTCGCAAGCGCAGTGCCAAAATCGCGCAGGCTGACCTTGCGCGGCTTTTCGGCATCTGCCAACCTTTCAAGCTCTGCTTCGCTCAAACCGATCTGCACCTTGCCATCCAAGAGTGCAATTGTGGCTGGTTTTGCCCCGGCCTTGCGAATAATTTCTTCCATGGCTCTTGCCAGGTTGAGATTATCCGGTTTGGGCAATCCATGTGTGATTACGGTTGATTCAAGCGCAACAATCGGCTCTCCAAAAGCTTTTGCTTTGGCAAGTTCATTGTTCAATTTAAATAAGGAAATGTCATTTTTAGTCATACTGATATTTTACTCAAAAATAGGAGGAATTGAAAAATGTGTCGAGAATATACATCGATCAAATTAATACTTTTTTTGTAATTTTGCATTGACGAAAATTGACTTAAAGGTATATACTATATATATCAAAATGTTCCAATTAGAGTTAGGAGATAATCATGCAATTTACAACTTTGCTTTCCCCCATTAATATCGGCAATCTCGAAATTAAAAATCGTTTCGTTGTGCCACCTATGGGAACAAACTATGCCAACCCGGATGGTACTGTTTCCCGCCAATTGATTGACTACTATGTAGAACGTGCCAAAGGTGGTTTTGGTTTGATTATCGTTGAAGTTACTGCGGTGGACCCCCTCGGCAAGGCAATTATGAACGAAGTCGGCCTTTGGGACGATAGCCAAATTGCCGGATTCAAACAATTGGTGGACGAAGTCCATGCTGCCGGTGCAAAAATTTTCGTCCAACTGCATCATTGCGGCCGACAAACCATTCCCTATTTCCTCGGTGGAGAACAACCGGTTGCACCTTCAGCTGTTGCCTGCCCGGTGATGGATGCCATTCCTCACGAACTGAGCAATGCAGAAGTTTGGGATTTGGTCGAAAAATTTGGCGATACCGCCGTTCGTGCCAAAAAAGCCGGCTTTGACGGTGTGGAAGTTCACGGCGCACATGGCTATTTGATCGCCCAATTCATGTCCCCCCATGCCAACAAACGGATGGATGAGTTTGGCGGCAGCTTTATGGGCCGAATGAAATTCCCCCTGGAAATCTTCAAAAACATCCGCTCAAAAGTTGGCGATGACTATCCGATGTCCTTCCGCTTCAGCTATGACGAAATGGTCAATGGCGGTCGCACAATCGAAGAATCAACCGTAATCGCTCGCCTGGCAGAAGAAGCCGGCGTTAACGTGCTCGACGTTTCGATTATGACCTACGGCAGCATGGCTTACATGAGTGCACCTCCGGCGATGCCCTCCGGCTTTAACCAACATCCTACCGCAAAAATCAAAGAAACGGTTTCAATCCCGGTGATTACCGTCGGTCGTTACAATAATATCCACATGGCAGAGGACGTTTTGCGCTCCGGACGAGCCGACATGATTGCATTCGGTCGCGAATCAATCACCGACCCCTTCATCCCGGTCAAAGTTGCTGAAAATCGCCTGGATGATATTGCCCCCTGTATCGGTTGTGTTCAATCCTGTTTGGGCTATTTGCTCAATCCGGCAATCCTCAAAATTTCTTGTTTGGTCAATCCTCGAACCGGTCATGAAGGTGAATATGACTTTTCGAAGGTTGAAAAGGCCAAGAAAGTATTGGTGGTTGGCGGCGGACCCGGTGGTATGATGGCTGCTATGGTTGCGGCTCAACGCGGGCATGATGTAACCCTCTGTGAAAAAGACGAACACCTCGGCGGTCAATTTCGCCTGGCTGGCGTTCCCCCGACCAAACATGAACTTTTGGGCGCCTTGAAATATTACAAGCACATGGGCGATCGCTACGGTGTTAAATATCAGACCAATACCGAAGTAAACGAAGAAATGGTCAAAGAGCTTGCCCCCGATGCGGTGGTTTTGGCAACCGGCAGTCAACCCTGCCTTCCCAACATCCCCGGCATTGATAATCCAAACTTCATTACCTGTCTGGACATTTTAGGCGCAAAAGTTCAACCCGGAGCTAAGGTTTTGGTGGTTGGCGGTGGCATGAGCGGTGCCGAAACAGCCGATTTCCTCGGCGAGCATAATCGCCAGGTTACGATTGTCGAAATGATGCCTTCTGTTGCAGCAGACGAACAAGCAACCGTGCGCTTCTTCCTGATGAAACGTCTTGAAGAACACAAAACCCAAATGCTTACGAGCGCGAGAGTTGTTCGCTTCTATGATGATGGCGTTGACGTAGAACAAAACGGTGAAACCAAAACGCTGCGCGGTTTCGACTCAATCGTTTTAGCGATGGGTGTCAAATCTTACAATCCCCTGCAAGAAAAACTTGAAGGAATTTGTAAAGAAGTTTACCTCGTCGGCGATGCTCATGACAGCGGCCCTGCCAATAAGGCAACCGAATCCGGCATGGCGGTTGGTTTGGCAATCTAAAAATTTTATCTTGATCTGAAACGAAGCCCTGCAAGTATATTTTGCAGGGCTTATTTTTTTAAAGGAAAGCAAGCTGACTTATCTCTAAAAAGCAGTAGGTCGGAATCCGCCTTCTTTGCGGACTCCGACGCGAGGAATAAGAAATGGCGGAGTACACAAAAGAGGTGCTCGCTGGTCACTTCGCTCCAGCACTTCGTTTGCCCTACAATTAAGTCCCCGAACATCTCCTAAATCCCACATTTTTGAATGAATGCCAGAGGGCGGGTTTTCCTAATTGGGCAAAATCAATACCACTCACTTCGTTCGGGTACGATGCGCGCTCACGTCTGGAACCCGCCCGTACCCTTGTAATAAATTCAGACCAGGTTCGGAAGCGGTGTTACAAATAGTCTCCTGATTGAAGAGGACAGTTGCATATTGAGACTTCCGATGTGGGATTTGCCTTGACAGAGGCAGATGAGAGTTTATAATACTGTTATAAGTTTTGGACATAAACAATTTTATGCTCACCTAAGCAGCCATAAATTAGAATTCATCAAATCGTACATTAATAATTAAAGGTTTTTGCAACGACCATCTGGAAAGCAGCAGCTTGCTTGTCAAGGCTGATGGCACAATAGCAGAAAAGGCATACTATTTACCTTGGGGTGGAACGAGAGGGGAAGAGACGATCACCAGCACCGACTACGGCTATACCGGGCAGATGAGAGAAGGTGATATTTACTATTATGGTGCCAGATGGTATGATCCGGCGATTGGAAGGTTTATGCAAGCCGACACCATCGTTCCGCTGAATGTCCAGGGCACCCAAGCCTTTGACAGGTATGCATACGTGAATAACAACCCGGTGAAATATGTCGATCCAAGTGGGCATTTTGCAATTACAACAGCCTTTTTGATTGGAGCAGCAGTAGGAGCGGTAGTCAATTATGGTGCACAAGTTGCACAAAATATGCAACAGGGAATGGACTTCACAACGGCATTAACAACAGATATCTCTGTGGGAAATATCGCAGTTAGTGCAGGAATTGGTGCCGTTGGTGGGCTGCTTATGGGAGGTGTCGGGACCACAGCCATCCCTGCTATTGCTAAGGCAGCAGCAGGTGTAGTGGGTACTGCTGGAGCAGCTATTAAAAACTGGCTTTGTTTTGACGGGGATTGCGGGAATGAAATAAGTGAGGCAGGTCAAGCCGGGAAAGAAATTATTCAAACTGCCAATAATGGACTCAACCCTGTTTCTCAAATTCGGGCAAATTACCTGAAAGGACAACTCGGTGAAGCACTTTCAGGCTGGCCAAAGAACACCATTCGTATCCCATCTCTCACGAACACAGCAAATTATCGCATTCCGGATTTTTTGGATGACAAACTTCAAATTCTTGGAGAAGTAAAAAATGTGAACTTTTTGGGAGTTACAAATCAACTACGAGATTTTGCTCTCTATGCAGAAAAACTTGGTTACCAATTCGTCATAAAGACATCTGCAGTGAAATTTTCGGGTTCATTTGGGAGATTCGTAAAAGAATTTGGGATAATTGTAGAAAAACTAAGGTAGGAGGATGGAATGACCATTTCAAGAGAAGAACAAATTGCGGAAAATTTGAAAGAAACAGCAGAGATACAAGCCGATTTAGCCAGCAAAGGAATAATTGTAAAAAATTTTCCAGATGATTTATATGCAAGTAAGGATTTGTGGTTAAGCTGTGTTCCGACGATTAAAGAATGGATATTTAAATCTAAGAGTAATATGTTTGTGGCATTGATACGTCTTTTAGCCATTCCGCCTCTGAAGAAAACCTCAACTGCCAAAGAAATCATCGGACAGTTTTATCGACCAGGAATATCTGATGGCACAAAATGGGCGATTGGTAATACCATGGAAGTAATTGCAAATGATGAAGTTTTGGATGATATTATAGAAATTATAGATAAAAAAAGTAATGGACAGGCACGGGAAATGTTCGCAGTCGCCTTAGGGAACATGAAAGACCCCAAGGTTGTACCTTATTTAGTGAACTTACTGGATGATGAAGATATGACCGGGCATGCCATCATGGGCTTGAGCAAATTGAAAGCCGTCAGCACTATTGACGATATTCGTAAAGCAGAGAATCATCCCAGAACCTGGGTTCGGAAAGAAGCTCAAAAAACCGTCCGAAAATTTGAGAAAATACTTGAAAAACAAGCCTCAAGTCAGGAAAAAGGGAAGCAGGCATTGCATTCTGAAACTGATAATAATTAGCAACAGGATAGACTTGTAATTTTGAAAATGGACAAAGAATGAAGCGTTTTATCTCAATCTTGCTGGTGATAATTCTTTTTTTCACCTCATTACCCTTTGGGTCTTCTGAGGGGGATGTTTTTGGCAAGCATAATTTCACATATGATGCCTTGGGTCGGCTAAAAACTACCGATTATGGCGGTGCGCTTTCAAGCATCACCTACAACGCTGCTGGTCAAAAAATTTTGATGAACGATGCCGATATGGGAACCTGGCAATATTTTTACAATGCCGATGGCAGTTTGCGTTCTCAAATTGATGCTAATGGAAATAAAACCTGTCTGGAATACGACAGCCTGGGAAGGTTGAAAAGCAAAAGTTTTGGACAGGCAGCAGCTTATTGCGAGACAATCAATCAAAGCCAAAACATCAGCTATACCTATGACGAGCTTGGTCAAAAGGGCTATCGCACAAGCATGAACGATTCAAGCGGCAATACGAAATGGACTTATGACAAACGAGGAAGGTTGTTCAGGGAAGACAAGACTGTTTTGGAAGAAACCTTTACCACCATCTGGTCTTATAACAATGCCGACCAACTGACCAAAATGATTTATCCATCAAACGAAGAAGTGAGCTACAGCTATCTGCCACAGGGCGTAGTGAAGACCGTGGGTTACTATCAAAGTGGGGTAAGGGTAGATGAGCAAAACAGGCTTGTAGAACAAAACTTTGCCAACACAATCCAAACAAACTATGAGTATGAAAATTGGTTGAACGGATCAGGACGTTTAGATGAAATCGTGACAAGCAAAGCAAACAACAACCAAACTTACATTAACCTTAGGTACGATTATGACAAAGTTGGGAATATTACTAAAATTAGCGACCTAAACAATGGTGGTCAGGAACAAAGCTTTGCTTATGATAGTTTGAACCGCTTGCTCAATGCAAGCACAACTGCGGTTGGTGACGGGCAATATGAGCAACAAAGCTACAGCTATGATGCAAACACCGGAAACCTGAATAGTCGAAGCGGCATTGGTGAATATGTCTATGTCTATGACAGTAAACCTCATGCCGTGGTCGAAGCCGGGAGCAACACTTATCAATATGATGCTAATGGGAATATGACCAGGCGTACGATTGACAGTGTGGTCTGGACTTATGAATATGACCAGGAAAACCACCTGGTCGAAACGAAGGAAAACGGTCAGACAGAAAACCGCTACATTTATGACGGTGACGGAAACCGGGTGGCGAGGCTTGACGCTAACAATGAAGGCACGATCTTTATCGGCAACTACTTTGAGGCAAGATATCCAGCAGAAGAGGAGCTGATATCCCCGCTTTTTGATTGTGCGTCAGAAGGAATCTATTGCACATACCTTCCGATTGTTGGTAACACTGAAGTGAATGAGCTCTTCACAGGGAGGCCAGGTGTCAGCTATTACTATTCGGGCAATCAACGAATTGCAATGAGAATTGAGCAGGGCGTGTTCTTCTTATTTGGAGACCATCTGGGCAGTAGCAGCTTGCTTGTCAAGGCTGATGGCACAATAGCAGAAAAGGCATACTATTTACCTTGGGGTGGAACGAGAGGGGAAGAGACGATCACCAGCACCGACTACGGCTATACCGGGCAGATGAGAGAAGGTGATATTTACTATTATGGTGCCAGATGGTACGACCCGGCTATTGGCCGCTTTATGCAAGCTGACACGATTGTTCCGTTACAAGTCCAGGGCACCCAAGCCTTTGACAGATATGCATACGTGAACAACAATCCCTTGAGGTATACGGATCCAACGGGTATGTGGATGTGTGGAGATCAATATGATGTTAGTTGTGCTGAGAGTCCTGCGGAGATAGCATCTTTTGGTCAAATGTATGTGAAGTCAACTGGGCTGCCATACAGCTATGTTCTAAGTGGGAGTTATGATTTTGGGTTAGGTAAGGTGTCCCCAACTAATCGCTATTCAGATGATGTAATCAGTCCGACTATTCCTTCAGGCAATTTAATAGCTGATGGACTGAACCTAATCGACTTGGCTGTAAGACTTCTGGATGAATTTAAACCACTCCCAAAGTATGTACCGAAGGATGATTTATATTGGCATATGTATGTAACTGCCTCAGAAAAAGAAATGGAAATAACCAGATTGACATTTTGGGTTCCAGAAGAAACCATCGAGATTAGGGCAGCGGACTTTCGAACGCTAAATCAGATAAGCCGAGGACAGATAATAATTAATGAATTGCTTGTTGGACCACAGAAATATCAAATTGACATGAGCTATAAAACCAGTGAGCCAACGGTTCTCGTAACATTCACTGTTACTTGTTATGGTTGTATGACTGGTTCTTACTATCGAGATAGCTTTACCCCGTCACTTCAAAATTCCCCAAGAATGTATATTTCACAATTGGAACAATAAGGACATGAAATGAACAACTTAAGAAAAAGCGCCATATTGTTGTTACTGTCAATCACATTGGTTTTTAGTCTCGGAGGCTGCAAATCTGAATGTAATAAAGAAGCATTATTTTTGGAAGAGGTGGGGTTGAATAAAAACGATGATGTTAACAAGACTATGAAAATTGATTATCTGAATGGTGAAAAAGTTATTTTTCGAGCTGGGGATTATCAACAGTTTGACACACCACTTTTTAACCTAAGAAAACCCATCAAATTCCTGGTAGGTGAGAGTGAGTATTTTTACATTTTCGATGAGGCAGCTTGCGAATGGAATCTTGTGAAAAATGATATCACTCACTTTGGCGATGACGTAATTGTTGAACCAGTGCCCAATATTGATATTCTTTGGATAGGGAGCAACATGTTTATCGACGCAAGTATAATCACTGCACCCACAACGGTGAGGGTTTTGGTAAAAGGATATTATCTTGATGAGGATGGTGAGATTGCTGAGCCCATTGCGGCATTTATGGATGTCATTATTGAACCATAATCGTCCTCTTTGCTATTGGGGAGCCTGGCGATGGAACGCTATCTCCGCTGGCGTGGGCAGCGTAAAAACTTGAGCATCACCTTCACCGGCAAGCGAATCCGGTGTGGCAGTTGGTTTGGCGCTCTAAAAATTTAATCTCAATCTGAAAAGAAGCCTTGCAAGTATATTTTGCGGGGCTTTAGTTTTTTAAAGGAAAACAAGCAGGCTTATTTCTTCAATTCCCAGTTTTTTCATCTTTGATACGCACAACTTCAGGATAAAAATCACTGGGGTTTGATTGATTACGAATACTCTATAAAAAATGGAAGCCCCGACTTGGGGCTTTTGTGTTATATTAATAACATATGAGCCTGGCATTCTCACCAGTCATGTAATGACAGGCAAATTTTATACCAAGGAGGCTCTACATGCCCGCAAAGGGATGGGTAGAAATAAACGACTTATATTGCAAAGCCTGTGAAATTTGTGTCACAGATTGCCCCAAACAAGTTTTGGCGCTGGATATGACCAGGCTTAGTCCGAAGGGCTATCACCCTGCTTATATGGCGAACCCGGATGAGTGCATTGCTTGTGGCATTTGTGCGGTGGTTTGTCCAGATGCAGCAATCACAGTTTTCAAAGGCGAAAGACCAGTTAAAGAAGGGGAGGCTAACTAATGGCACTTGAACTTATTAAAGGAAACGTCGCCGTTGCCGAAACCGCATTACGTGTAGGCTTGGTCTCTTACTTTGGTTATCCGATCACCCCACAAACTGAATTACTCGAACATTTAGCCGCTCGCATGCCGGAACTCGGCAGAGCATTCGTCCAGGCTGAAAGTGAACTTGGTGCGATTAACATGGTTTATGGCTCCGCCTGTACCGGAATGCGCACGATGACTTCCAGCTCTAGCCCCGGCGTTAGCTTGATGCAAGAAGGCATATCCTACATTGCCGGCACCGAATTACCGGCTGTTATCGTAAACGTTGTTCGCGGTGGTCCCGGTTTGGGGAACATTGCTCCTTCTCAAGCTGATTACACTCAAATGGTGCATGGCGGCGGTCATGGTGAATATCACCTGATCGTGCTTGCCCCCGCATCTGTTCAAGAAGCGGTCGACCTGACCGGCTTGGCTTTTGATTTGGCTGAAAAATATCGCATGGTTTCCTGCATCCTGATGGATGGCTATTTGGGCCAAATGATGGAACCGGTTGAGCTACCCGATTTCGCTCCTATCCGGACCGAAGCTCCCGAATGGGCGGTTGGTGCAAAACACGAAACCGGTAAACGTGCAGTTTTGACCTCGATTAACATTGCTCCCCCTGCGCAAGAAATTTTTAATGTCAAAATGATGACTCGCTGGCAAGAAGTTGAAGCAAACGAAGTCCGCTACAAGGGCTATTACCTCGATGATGCCGAATATGTTGTGGTTGGCTATGGAACTGCCGGTCGGATCGCTTTGACCTCAGTCCGTGCTGCCCGGGAACAGGGTATCAAAGTTGGTCTTTTGCGACCAATTACCGTTTCTCCCTTCCCAAGCAAGGTTTTGGACGATTTAGCCGATCGTGCCAAAGGCTTTTTGGTAGTTGAAATGAACAACGGTCAAATGCTGGATGACGTGAACGCAATTGTTGCCAAACGCGCCCCGATTCATTTTTATGGTCGCATGGGCGGTATGGTTCCTTATCCCGATGAAATCAGCGTTGCAATTGACGACATGATTCATGGCGATCAGGACGTAAACCGTGACCCCCGCGCTTCATGGCTTGCCCAAATGCGTGAATTAGTTGGAACAGGAGCATAAGATGTTGGATATTGATGTAAATGTTATTGCTCAGCGCCCGATTGGCTTCACCGATACGGTTACCCATTATTGCCCCGGTTGTACGCATGGTGTTGCCCATCGTTTGATTGCTGAAGTTTTGGAAGAAATGGGCGAATTGGATAACACAATCGGCGTTGCACCGGTTGGTTGTTCCGTTTTTGCCTATAACTATTTTGATTTCGATTTTGTCGAAGCTGCCCATGGTCGCGCCCCCGCGATGGCAACCGGCATCAAACGAACCCTTCCCAACAAAATCCTTTTCACCTATCAAGGCGATGGTGACCTGGCTTCGATGGGTATGGGCGAGATTATCGCTACCGCAGCCCGTGGCGAACACATTACCGTTGTTTTTATCAACAACACCAACTACGGTATGACCGGTGGACAGATGGCACCGACCACCCTGCCCGGTCAGAAAACCAGCTCTTCACCGCTTGGCCGCGATGTGGAAACCCAGGGCTACCCCATCCGAACCGCAGAATTGATTTCTTCTCTCGATGGCGCAACTTATGTTGTCCGTCGCAGTTTGCAAGATGCCCGCAACATTCGCATGGCGAAAAAAGCCTTGCGCACCGCTTTTGAAGTCCAGAGACAGGGCTTGGGTTTTTCCTTCGTAGAATTGCTCTCCACTTGCCCGACAAACTGGGGAATGACCCCGGTCAAAGCCCGCGACTGGTTGAAGGAATTTATGGTTCCGGCTTATCCAATCGGCGATTTCAAAATTTCGTCAGCAATTGAAGAATTGTCTAAAGGAGGCTAAACGATGCAATCAGAAATTATCATCTCTGGATTTGGCGGTCAAGGTACGCTCTATGCCGGTCAGGTTTTAGCCTACGCGGCAATGGATGAAGGCAAACACACAACCTGGTTACCCTCCTATGGTCCCGAAATGCGCGGTGGCACAGCCAACTGCACAGTCGTCATTTCTGATGACGAAATCGGCTCTCCCAGTGCGCTCTACCCAAAAGCGGTTATCGCTTTGAACCTGCCCTCTTTGGATAAATACGAAGAGATGGTTGCACCGGGTGGTTATCTGATCATCAACGAATCGATGGTCAACCGCAGGCCAACCCGTACGGATATCCACTGGCTGATGATTCCGGCGAACAAAATCGCTCAGGAAATCGGCAACGAACGCGCAACCAACATGGTTTTGCTTGGTGCTCTTGAAGCTAATTTGAAAGCCCTCCCGGAAGGCGCTTTAGAACGCGCTTTGGAAGCCCATACTGCTGATCGGTTAAAGAAATTCATCGGCATGAATATTGAAGCAATGCGCCGTGGTGCAGAGTATCTGGCAGATTAAGTTTTTTTGCTTGAACCTTAACCCCCGTTGTTTTTACAGCGGGGGTTTTTTTATTTCAGTAGGCCGGCTTGTGCTTTTCAAGCCGGCAAGATCCTGGCAAATTATTAAGCCGGATTCAAAAACAGAATCCGGCCTACAGTTAAGTCTTTTCCTCGTTGAAAACAGATTGTTTCAGCAAAATGAGAAA
>JAGOIM010000155.1 GCA_017995665.1 Anaerolineaceae bacterium
TATTGAGAAGCTTGCAAGCCGCTTTGCCCATAAGCCGGATTTGCAAAACCAAGCGTATTGGAAAGCTCGGGATAGTTTAGCCAAAGTTGATAACTTCCCGGTTCGCCAACAACCTCAACTAATTTTTCACCGGAGAGTGCATAAATTTCTCCCCGTGGTGAAAAACGGTCATAGACAGCCCAACGCGGGTTTTCTGGTCTGGAGAGCAATTCTCTCATTTTTGGAAAAGCTAAATAGCCATTCCAGGCAACGGCCACAACGAAAAAAACGCAAAAAATCGCCGCAACTAAATTATAGGGGCTGCTTGCTTTTTTGGGCAGGTCTTTTGATGCAGTTTCTGTGCTGATTTTGAGCAATAGCACAATAGCCATCAGGTTCGTTATCAAAGATGAACCACCATAGGATAAGAAAGGCAGCGTTACTCCTGTCAGTGGCAGCAAGCCCATATTCCCACCGATAATCATGATGGATTGCAAACCAAACCAGGATGAAATCCCAAATGCAAGGTAGCGACCGAAGGTGGTTTTGCTTGAAAGTGCGATATTAATCCCGCGCATAACAATCAGAAGCAATAAGAGCGATATCGCTAGCGTACCAAACAAGCCCAGCTCTTCGGCGATGCTTGTGAAGATAAAATCTGAAACCGCTACCGGAACAAATTGTGGACTGCCCAAGCCGGGTCCGGTGCCGCTTATGCCCCCGGCAGCGATTGCAATTTGAGCCTGAGCCAATTGCCAGGAGCTGCCACTGGTGTCAAGCCAGGGATTAAGCCAAATATCCACACGGCTTTTGACAACGTCAAAGGCAAAATAGCCAATTGTCCCCGCAAGCAAAGCCAATCCGGGAATAATCCAGAGCAGTTTTCGCTTTTGAGTGGTTACCGAAAGCATTAATACGTAGAGCATGACAAACAAACTGGCTGTCCCCAAATCCCGCTGAGCAAGCAAAAGTAAACCAGCAAGGCCGACGACGACTATTGTCGGAAGGACGGAGCTAATCCAGCTGATGTTTGGGCGAATTTGGTCGGCAAAGAAACCGGCTAAATAGATGATCAAAAGCAGTTTCAATGGCTCCGAGGGCTGAATGTAGAAATTAAAAACCTTCAGCCACAAGCGTTGCCCAACTCCGTTGGGATTCACGCCAATAACGAAGGTCAGACCAATTAATATCAGCCCAGCAAAAAGCCAGACATATTTAAATTTCTTAAGCCCAATGGTTAAATCTTTGGCATGCAAGGCAAACAAAAATAGGATCGTGCCAAAGAGAAACCACAGGGCTTGTTTGAGTCCAAGGTCAGGTGAGAGCCGCCAAATGGTCAGCATCCCTAAACCGCTAAGAGCGGCAACTGCCGGGAAAATCCAGGGGTCGCGATTGGGCAACTTTCGGATTATGTTCCGTTGAATAAGCAAAACGGAAAAAAACCAAATTAAAAAGGGAAAGAAATATTCAACATTAATCAACAGCTTTTCACTGTGAAGCCGCGTTCCATTGGCAAGTGCCAGGGCGGCGGCATAGAAAAACATGCTGATGCAGACCATCAGCAACATCGGAGGATGCGTTCTGGTCTGCTTTTTTTGAACTTCTTTCAAACTTATCCCAAATATTTCCCGACAAGCAGGTCTAATTTTGCTCTCGTTTCCGCTTTGATCAAAGCTGGAGCGGTGCTAAAAGCATATTTCAGAGCAGTGTCGCAACCACATTCAGCCGGATGTTCGTCAGCGGCGATAATATCCACCAAGCGTTTCAAACTGCGCTGGGCAATTTCGGTGTTTTTCTTCAATGTCCGGACAACCATATCCATGGTAACTGCTTCTTCGCTCTCGTGCCAGCTGTCATAATCGGTAACATGTGCCATTGTAGCGTAGTGAATTTCAGCTTCGCGGGCGAGATATGCTTCGGGAGAAGCGGTCATGCCAACTAAATCGAAGCCAAGTTTACGGAAAGTGCGGGATTCGCCACGGGTTGAGAAGCGCGGACCTTCAATGGTTACAAAAACGCCACCTTCATGAACCTTAGTGTCTTCGCCTTCGAGCGATTTGAGTAATTGCTTGCTCAAAACCGGGCAGAATGGGTCGGCAGTGCTGACGTGAGCGACTAAACCATCACCAAAGAAGCTGCGTTTGCGGTCTTTGGTGAAGTCGAAAAGTTGATCTGGGATAATGATATTGCCCGGGGCATAATCTTCGCGCAAAGAGCCAACCGCACTAACACTGACAATTTTGTCAATTCCGAGCATTTTGAATGCCCAGATATTGGCGCGATAGTTCACCTCAGTCGGGCTGAAAACATGGCCAATTCCATGACGGGCAAGGAAAGCCAGTTTCTTTCCGTGGATGGTTCCGCTAATAATCGTCGAAGAGGGTTTACCAAATGGAGTTTCGAGATCGATTTCCTCGATGTTTTCGATTCCCTCAAAGCCATAAAGACCTGAACCCCCGATAATCCCAAATGCATATTCTGACATAATACGTGCCTCGCTTTCTTTAATTAAGTGGTTTTATGTAAATCTTAAAAACGGCGTCGCCACAATAAATCGAATCGTTATCCTTGACGACGATCGGTTCTTCTACTTTTAAATCGTCCAGCCAGGAGCCATTGGTTGACTTCAGGTCTTCGTACCACCACTGATTGAGCTGGTAGCTCAGGCGACCATGCCGGCCGGAAACTGTTTCATCATCTAAAACCAAATCACAATCCGGATTACGGCCGATCAAAACTTCTGAACTGGTAAAAGTTTGAACAATTTGTTCCTCACCCTGGGTGGTTACCAGGGTTAGCGTGGGGATGGCAATCGTTCCGCCTCGTAAGCGTGTACCACTAATACTTTTCCAGAGCAACCAAACGGCAAGCCCAAGGAAGGCATAAAGCCCGATGAAGAAAAGTACGCGAAAAACTAAGCCGGTAGCTGCGTTCATGCTTCGTTTTCTTTCCCATCCGCATTTTCGACAATAATGCGGGTTGGCTTTGAGGTTGACTGCTCGAGATGTTGATTATAAATTAATTTGGTCATACCCAATTGTAAAACATCACCCGGTTTTAAGGCGACTTTGTTGGCGGGGAAGCCGTTCACACTCGTTCCACCCCGGGAACCGAGGTCGAAGAGGATATAGCGCCCCTTGTCTGCCCGCAATTGCAAATGATGGCGGGAGACCATCGGGTCGCGCAAGACAATATCGTTATTCGAATGTCTTCCGAGATTGATGATGGGCTTGTTTAGATAAAAAGTTTCTTCATCGGTAAGTATCAGGCAGGCCTCTTTCGGAATTGCATCCCCATTGCTTGTATGAACCACTTTTTGCATTGCGGTTTGGCGAGAAGTGTTCTCCTCAATCGCATAATCGGTTTCGACCTTGATCTCAGTATTGCTCAAATCAGCCGATTGCAAGAGTTGTATGATCGGTTTGCTCTTAACCGGATAACCTTGCTCTTCCCAACTTTCTTTTAAGGTCTCAGAAAGGTTGTCGAGCAAAGGCAATGACTCTTGCCAGGCATCCCAGCGTTCGGGGGAGACACGCAGCGTGATTAAATCGGGCAGGCAGAGCTCGCATTGCCCTTGTTGCTTTTCAATTTCTTGCTCGATTAGTTTGAGCAGGGTTGAATTGAGCGAATTCGAGGCACCCGGAAAAATCAACCTGTCCAATTTCTCTTCAAGGAGGTAGCGCAGTTTATCTTCAATGCTTTGCAATAAGTTTCGCATTTTCACCTTTGCTGAATTATACCTTGTTCGGGGAGCATATAATAGAAACCA
>JAGOIM010000156.1 GCA_017995665.1 Anaerolineaceae bacterium
CTTCCGGTGTATGACTCTTCACCCATTCCAACGCAGAGGCATCTGCTTTCGTGACCAAAACCGTGCTCTTGTTAACAGCCTCACGATTGCTCCAGGCTCCCCAAACAATAAAAGCAAACAAAAGTGCTAAAGAAATTGAAGTGAAAACCGATTTCCATTTTATTCGTGAAACGATTAAATCATAAATCCAAACAAGCAAAGCAGCGCTTAATATAGAAAGGACGACAAAGAGCACCAATCCGTAATAATCGCTTCTGAAGCTAAAAACCATAATTCCAACCGGCACGGTAAATAGCGCCACCAAAAGTGACCAAATTCCAAATTTGCGCCAATCGGTCTTGAACATCGCCCAAATCAGGCCCAAGACGGCTATTACCAACAAGCTGTAGGCCATTTCCGGACCCAGAATATTCTTTAAATATTCGACTTGGCTTGGATTTATCGCTAACTGTCCCTCGGGGATGTGTATATCAGTGCTGATAAAATTCGCCGAATAACGCAAAACCCGAATATACCAACGCGAGCTTGCCAACAAAGCAATTAAAGAAGGCAGCAATATAACGAGCAAATGCCCCCAATCCGCTTTTTTGGCTTTTATACTCTTAATCAGCCATTCAAGACCATACAAAACAAAGTAAATCGCCAGTAAAAATGCGCTTAGATAGTGACTAAGCAAAGTCCCGGCAACCATCAAGAGCATGCCGAGCCCTTTCCACCATTTAACCGTGTCGCGCTTCAGAGTTTCTGCCTCAGCCATCGCCACCGGCATAATCACGCTGCCAATCAAGAGCGTATAACGACCCCAGCTAAGGTAATAGCCCGGCATTTTAGTGACAAAAGTCGCCAAGAATCCGGCGATTAGACCAATCCGCCAGTCTTTGCCAATCGCTTTCGCCAGCGCATAAATCGAAAGTCCAATACAAGCGCTCATAACCTGCCCGAGCATCAAAGTGCTTGCCTCAACGCTCAATCCGCTCAAAACCGAAAAGAGTGCCGTTACTGCATGGAATGAGAAATGATAATAGAAAGGACCCGGCAAATATGGTTCGAGCGTGCTGGGCAAACCACCGTTTTCGATGATTTTGTGAATGATCAAGACATGGTGTTGCGAGTCGGTCCAGTTCGGAAAAACCAAATCTCTCGCTTGCCAAAGCCGCCAAATGACAAAAAGCGCCAAAGCAAGAATTGCAAAAAGCCAGCTCTTGTTAAAAGCCTTCTTCCAATTCTGAAGCAAGCCCACCAAAACCAAACCGAGCAAAACGCTCAGAATGCCGCCAATCCAATAGGCGTTAAAAGTGAGCCTGAAGGTGTAGAAAACCAGAGCTGCCAGCGAAATAAAGCCCATGCTAACCGCAATAATTCGAGCCAGCGCTTCGCCGCCATCCAGTTTGTGATTCCCCAACCAAAGCCACCAAGCTAAACCCGGCAAACAAAGCGCAGCCAAAGCCAGTGCTATTTGCACAGTCTGACCCCTTCCTTATCCGGAACTTCAGCCAACATTTCGGCAACGGTTTTGCCCAAAAGTGGATGCACAAAATCAGGAGCTATCTCATTGAGAGGCACCAAGACAAAAGCCCGTTCCGCTATTCGAGGATGTGGAATTTGCAATTTCTTCGTGTTTCGAATCAAATCGTCGTAAAAAAGGATATCGATGTCAATCAAACGCGGTCCATAGCGAAAATTTTCGACGCGCCCGATTTCAACTTCAGTTTTTTTCAAAAAGTTAAGCAGAGGCAGGGCTTTAAGATCGGTCTCAAGCTGAACGACCTGATTTAAAAAATCGGCTTGTTCGGTATAGCCCCAGGCAGAGGTTTCGTAGAGGGAGGATTGCTTGAGTAGCCTCATTTTTTGGCTTAGGATTACAGCTGCCTTCGCAAGATTTGCCTTGCGATCGCCCATATTGCTTCCCAAGCCGAGGAAAACGATGCTCATTTTGCCTCGTCCTTAACAATATCGGTTAAATCTGCGAGCATACCAAAGCCGGGCAAAGCGATATCATCTGTTTTCATTTTTTCCTCACCGGCTTATTATAGCAACGATTGTAAAAGCCGGGGAAAACATGGAGCGGGCAACAGGAGAAGCCTGGTCAAACTGGGGGACCACTTCGTTCGTCAATCTTTTAATTGACTGGTGCATTCCCCAGTTTTTCCAGACTTATATTTTTTGTTTCTCTCCAAGCCTCAATTTAGCAGATAAATCTAAATAACCTTTTCCGTCTTGCCTGCCAGGTTGCGCAGATATTCCAACTGTCCACTGTGATAAGACAGATGAAAAGATGAGAACAGCAGACTTCCGCCATTGGTTTGGCCATGTCCAGCTTCTTCGGCGAAGAACTCCTCGCTCTGCTCATCCAGCGCCTGAATTGCCAGCTTGCTTATCGTCGCAAAATCTTCTTTGATCTTTTCAAGACTTGGCAAACCTTCCTCGGCTCCTAAGACAGGCTCGCTACCGCTGGCAAAACGCTCATAAGTCAAGGCGACAGCCGGAGCAGGGACACCAAGTTCAATTAGCATTTCGCTCAAACTATTGACCATATGCCCCAAAACCCAGAGCATACAATTTCCACCGGGTTGAGGTTGGATCAGTAAATCTTCCTGGCTTAGATCTTTCGTTTGCATATCCAGGATTCTTCCCCAAGTACTAAATAAATCCTTAAAATCTTCTTTGGTAATCACAAAACTCCTTCTCGTTACTATGTGGCTTAGAACTGCCAATTCTCTGGGTTCAATCGTTAAGCTTCAACCGAAATTGTACTTCATCCAGCTATTGTGTTATTATTTTCGTATAAATTTCACGGGGAGCCGCAAGGCTGAGAGGGACGATGACGTCCGACCCGCACACCTGATCCGGATAATGCCGGCGGAGGGATGCAAAGTACCATTTAAGCAACCCTCCCCCTGTGGAGGGTTTTGTTTTATGAAAAATGTTAATCGTGCAATTCTCTTTGCTAATGGCGAAATAGCAAAAGATACCGCACTCGAAATCAATCCAAACGACTACCTAATCGCCGTTGACGGTGGATTGCGTCATTTAGACCGGCTCAATCTCGCCCCCAATTTACTGATTGGCGATCTCGATTCCGTTGACCCTTCATCCCTGCAAAAAGCTGAAGCCGCTGGTGTAGAAATTTTGCGCTACCCGGTTGAAAAAGACGAGTCCGACCTTGAATTGGCGGCACTTGAAGCCCTTCGGCGTGGTTTTAGCGAGATTCTCATCACCGGCACATCCGGCGGCAGAATCGACCACATCCTCGCCTGTCTCGCCATTCTCGCTCTGCCCAACTTGCAAAAGGTGAACGCTAAAATTGCAGACGGCAAAAGCACAGTCTACTATATTACAGAACACTTCGAACTCGACACCGAAGTTGGCGATTTGATTTCATTGCAAGCCTGGGGTGAGGGCGTTCACGGGCTCAGCACAACGGGCCTCAAATGGGAGCTCAACAATGCCAGCCTCCATCCTTGGGGCGCGCTTGGTTTAAGCAATCTCGCTATCCAAAACCAAATAATAGTCTCGTTAAAGTCCGGACAGCTTTACTTGACCCACACTAAAAATAAATCTCTATCTACAAAGGAGCATCATGTTTAAAAAAGTTTTCCCCATCCTGTTTGTCCTGATTTTCGGTTTGTCTGCCTGCCAGCCTGCCACTCAAAACCAAGGTTCGTCTGAAAGTCCGCGCGAACTGACCATTATGACCCACGACAGCTTCAGCATTAGCGCTGAGCTCGTCAG
>JAGOIM010000157.1 GCA_017995665.1 Anaerolineaceae bacterium
TTTTCCGGGGAATTTACCGGTCGAAATGATTCGTGAAATCATCCGTGGTGCCGCAGAAAAAACAAAAGAAGCCGGTGCGGTCGTTGCCGGCGGACATACCGTTGTCGACAAAGAACCAAAATTTGGTTTGGTAGTGATTGGCATGGTCGAGAATGACAAAATCATGACTAAAGGCGGGGGAAAGCCGGGCGACAAGATTTTCCTCAGCAAACCGCTCGGAATGGGCGTAACCACAACTGCCTTCAAAGGCGGCGTTGCCACAGAAGAAGATTTGGCAGAAGTGACTATTTGGATGAAGACCTTGAACAATAAAGCCGGTCAGTTGGCGCTCGATTGTGGCGTAAGAGCCGCAACAGACATCACGGGCTTTGGCCTGATTGGGCATTCCAGCGAAATTGCCCTCGCCGGTTCAGTTGGGCTGGATTTCGATTTCAGCAAAATGCCTTTTGTTGAAGCTTGCCACAAACATGCTGAGAATTTCCTCTTCCCCGGTGGGGCGAGCAACAACAAGCTCTTTTATGGCGATCGGGTTTGGTTTGACCCCAAACTGACTGATATTGATCAAATGCTGCTCTTCGACCCACAAACCAGCGGCGGTTTGATGATGATTGTGCCTGATGCGAAGGTTGAAGAATTCCATAATTTGGCAAAATCGCGAGATATCCCGGTTTGGAAAGTTGGCAGCGTCAGCGAAAACCCGGGCATCCGGGTTCACAAAACTTTTCAATGATTGCCTGACAAATTGAGGAAATCTTTGTCAAATTAGCAGGGCGAATGCATTTTTTCCCGTATTGAGAATTGCTGGCACCCTTCCCTTCCTGCCATTCCCCGTCCTCAGGCTGTTACATTTTTCTGGCTTTCAACAAAGGTTTTTGTTATAATTTTGTTATTAGACTGAGCAGAATACAGGCTATTGTTAATGTCCTTTTCTCTTGCTTGATATATGCATATAATGTATTTACATTTTGCGTTTTTTGTTATGTTATTTACTTATGATATTATAAAAAGAAATATATTAGTCCAATAAACTTTTATTTATTTCCTTTTTTGTCCGTTTCATTTTTATCTTAACGGTTTTAAGGAGTTTTTATGAAAGAAAAAATCCAGCAATACGGTGGCTTTATGGCTTCGTTGGTCGTGCCAAATCTCGGTGCATTTATCGCCTGGGGTCTGCTCACTGCGATGTTTATAGCAACCGGCTGGTTCCCAAACGAACGTTTTTCGCAACTGGTATTCCCAATTCTGAAATATTTGTTGCCGATTCTCATCGGCTACACCGGCGGTTACATGTTTCATGGCCAGCGCGGTGGCGTTATCGGAGCACTGGCCACGATGGGCGCTGTTGTTGGAACGGATGTACCCCAATTGTTGGGCGGCATGATTATGGGGCCACTCTCTGCCTTTCTTTTGAAATTGTTTGACGATTGGGTGGAACCCCGTATGCCGGTTGGCTTCGAGCTGCTAATCAACAACTTCTCACTCGGCATCATTGGCGGAGGCCTGGCAATCTTTGCTATGCTTGTGACGGGTCCACTTGTTACCGTCATTAGCAATTATTTCGGTTCAGCTGTCAACTGGCTGGTTAATGTCAAACTTTTACCGTTGGTGGCTTTGATTATTGAACCTGCCAAGGTGCTCTTTCTGAACAATGCCCTCAATATCGGCGTTCTGGCACCTTTAGGCGCGATTGCTTCTCAGGACACCGGCCGTGCTATTCACTTCATGCTCGAAAGCAATCCCGGCCCCGGTTTGGGGCTCCTGCTTGCTTATGCAGTTGCTGGTAAGGGTATTCTGAAGCAATCCGCTCCCGGTGCGATTATCATCCAATTCCTGGGTGGTATTCACGAAATTTATTTCCCTTACGTGTTAGCTCACCCGATTATGATCATTTCTATGATGGCAGGTGCTATACTTTCCAATTTGTGGTGGGTTCTTACCGGCACAGGTCTGGTTGCCCCTCCAACACCGGGCTCAATTTTCGCCTATCTGGCGATGACACCCAAGGGTTATTTCTTCAAAGTTATCCTGGGAGTCGTGATTGGAGCCGTTGTCAGCTTCTTGGTTGGCTGGGTAATCTTGAAACGTTTCCCGGTTAAAGAAGAGGCAGAAGAAGTCGAGATCGAATTGGAAGTGAAAGCAGGAGCCTAAGCCGAACTATTGAAAATTTGATTTTTAAATCGTAAAACGTGTTCAGGCTGTAAAGTTGTCTGAACATGTTTTAGAAAAGAGTAAGTATGAACACTTTAATTGATTCCAAAGATATTACAGAAATTGTTATCGCTTGCGAAGCAGGCGTCGGCTCAAGTTTGATGACCGTGAATGCAATGAAAAAGAAAATGCAGGCTGTAGATCTGACCGATATCAAAATTTATCACAAAGCGGTTACTAATCTTGACCCTAAAACAGCCTTCATCATTTGCCATGAGGGGCTGAAGAAGGCGGTCAAAATCAAAGCCCCCAATGCGGTGGTTGTGAGTTTCAAGTTGTTTTTCAACGATCCAATCTTTGATATATTGGTTGCTGATATCAAAGATGGAAAGGAAATCAAAGCGAACTAATGGGTTCGTTTGAACCTCTCTATGTTTAAGGCTTTTAGGATAAAATGAGCTACGATATTAAACTTGTAAAGAACTATGAAGTGAGCACTCCGCTTGTGATTGAAGCTTGCAAAAAAACTCCAGGTCCGGGCGTGGTGGAAGCGAGTTTGAAGGTATAAAATGATCAATCAATTCTTAAATAAGGCTCCTGCGGAGGGGGTCACAAGATTTATTTTTGTACGGCATGGGCAAACTCATGCAAATGCGAATCACTATTTGCAGGGGCAATCGGATGGGCTTTTAAACGATGTCGGTTTAGAGCAAGCCCGAGAGCTTGGAAATCATCTAAAGCCTGTTTTCATCGAGAAAATCTATTGCAGCGACAAAAAGCGCGCACAAGCAACCGCTCAGGCGATTGCCGATGAAAAAGAGATGCCAATTACTACCGAAGCGCGCTTGCAAGAATGGAATTGCGGCGATTGGGATCTGATGGCCTTTGCAGACTTTATGAAACTAATTGAAGAGCAAGGATTAGATATTTCTGCATTTGAGCCACCAAACGGTGAAAACGCAAGCCAGCTGCGCCAACGGGCAACGGAAGTTTTGAGTGACATTTTTGCTCAGTCGGAAGGCAAGAGCGTTTTAATTGTCTCGCATGGCGATCTCATCCGCAATATGATTGGTAGCCTGATGCAAATCGAAGCGCGTATTGCCAGAAATATCCAAATTGATAACGCATCTTACAGCGTCCTTGAAAAGCATCGGGGGAGCTGGCAGATTGTGAAACTAAACATTACAACTTATTAGAGGCAAAGATGAAACAATTAGGAATTGGTGTGATTGGTTTGGGTGCTATCGGCGCAAAACATTTAAGCATGCTACAAAATATGCGCGAAGCAAAGATTGTCGGAGTTTCTGACATCAACCCGGAATTGCTCAACAAAGCCATGACCGGAACCCAAATCGGGGCTTACACTGATTATCATGAACTCTTAGCCAATCCCGAGCTCGAAGCCGTGATTGTCGCCACACCCGACCAGCTGCACAAAGATATCTGTATCGCTGCTGCCAATGCCGGGAAGCATATTTTGGTCGAAAAACCAATTGCAAGTA
>JAGOIM010000158.1 GCA_017995665.1 Anaerolineaceae bacterium
CGCGCGTTTTCATTCCCACAAATATAACAAGTACCTTCCACATAGCGATCCGGCAAAAAGCGATTTGTCGCCGGGCTATACCACTGTTTGCTTACTTGTTTATGCAGATAGCCATTCTCCAAGAGCGTCAGGAAAACTTTTTGCGCAACCTGAAAATGATTTTCGGTATGCGTTGAGGTAAACAAATCATAGCTAATTCCGAGCTTTTGAAAGAGCTCGATGAAGCGCGGATGATAATGAGAATAGATATCGTGTGGGCTTTGACCGGTCTGGTCAGCCTTAATCGTAATCGCCGTTCCATGAGAGTCAGAACCGGAAACCATCAAAACTTTATCACCTTTCAGGCGATGATAGCGTGCTACGATATCGCCGGGTAAATGCGAACCGGTAATATTTCCGACGTGAATATCGGCATTAGCGTAAGGCCAAGCAACTGCAATTAAAATGTTTTCGTTCATGGTTTGCTCCCAAGTTTAATTATCGGCAAATTTTATCATCATCTGCCGCCATAAAAAGCGAATTTATAGTGCTTATGAAAATTCAATCGTATGGTTATGTTCACAACTGCCGTTGTTCAAGTTTTGCCCGCATTCGATGCAAATCCCTTTACAATCCTCTTTACAGAGATTGTTAATCGGTACACCAAGGATCAAATAATCGCGGAAAGGCAGCGCAAGGTTGATATAACCATCGCGTGGCACTTCTTCTTCATCCAATTCTTCTTTCATTCGCGTTTCGAAGACGTATAAATCTTCAAATTTCGCCGCGGTATGAACCTTAATCGGTTCCAAACAGCGGCTGCACTGATTCTCAACATCTGCTTGAATATCAGCTTGTAAGAGCAAGCCTTCGCGCGTTCGCGTGAAAGAATACTTGCCATTAAAATTCCAGGCATTTAGCTCCGGTTCAATGAAAATTTCGGGAAAATCAAACTCAAATTCCCTGGAAAATCCAATCGGTTTATTTAGGAAGTAACCGACATTTGTACGAAGGGGGTATTTTTTCTTTTCCATAGTCATGTAAAATTATTAAAGTTTCTGCTAAAATTTTCTAAAATTATATCACGCAGCTTCTCGAGCAGAAAGTTTGAATGGACAAAGAATGAAAGAAATTTTACTTGCCAGTAACAATAACCATAAATTTGAGGAGCTTTCGGCAATTTTGTCGGATCTGCCGATTCGATTGATTAAACCTGCTGATTTAAAGCTGAATGTCGAAATCGACGAAAAAGGAAATAGTTATTACGAAAACGCCTTACTCAAAGCAGAAGCTTTCTACCAGCTTAGTGGACTGCCCGTTTTAGCAGACGATTCCGGCTTGGAAGTTGAGCTTTTGAACAACGAACCTGGCATCCATTCCCATCGCTATTCCTCAAAGCCGTCTGCCACAGACCATGACCGCTGCCTCTATCTGCTCTCAAAATTAGAAGGCAAAGCCCAGCCTTGGAAAGCAACTTTTCATTGCCATGCTGTCTTTTATTTGAACCCCCAATCAATTTTCGACAAGCATGGCCTCGTTCATGGCGAAATCATCCAGGAATTTCGCGGTGAAAACGGCTTCGGTTACGACCCTATCTTTTGGCTTCCCGAAGAGAAAAAGACTATGGCTGAATTGGGCGCAAACTTCAAGAACCAAAACAGCCATCGAGCTAATGCCTTTTTAAACTTTACAGCCCTTAGAAACTGGGCTTTAGCGACTGACTAAAACTTATAACCAATCATTCTCAAAAATTGCTTACGGGCGACAATTTCTTCTTCTCCTTCAACCCCTTTCGGAGAAGCACCGTCAACAACGCCCAAAACCGCCCTGCCCATGTCACTTTGAAGTAGAACCACTTCGGTCGGGTTTGCAGTTGCGCAGAAAATGTTGACAATTTCGGGAACTTGCTTCAACGCAGGCAAAATATTGATTGGAAAATAGCCCTCACCCAGAAAAAGAATAAAACTATGCCCTGCACCAATCCGAAAAGCATTCTCTTTCGCCAGTTCAATCATCGCCTCATCAGTCCCACTCCAGCGTACCAAACAAGGACCCGAAGCTTCAACAAATGCTAAACCAAATTTGATACCGGGAACACGACTTATCATCATCTCATGAACATCTTCGATTGTTTTAATAAAATGCGACTGTCCAAAGATAAAATTAATATCTTCGGGTTTCTTAATTTTCTCAAGCAAAATTTCCATCTTAACCTCCACGGCTTTTTCTGTATTTTAACCTATTTAGAAGGATGCTAACCACACTTATCTTACCAGTGCAGCCCGTCCACCGTTTACTGTACCCTGTCGTTTTTACCGCCCTGATTCTTGAGGTAAAATATTCACATGCCAAAATTAGGGAAACTGCTTATTCCAGCCCTGTTGATTTCCATCCTCATCAGTGCTTGCAATTCAACCGGCGTGCAACCCACCCTCGAGTTCAATGCTACTACTCCCACAGCGGATTTGGGCTTACCTACCGCAATGCCAACCTACACCCCAACGCCCGCTCCTCTCGGTTCTCCCAATAACCCGATTGTGATGGGTGTAATTTTTGATTCCCAGGTTGATGGCCAATCCGAAGCCTTACAAAGTGTCATCATGCACATGAACGAAGGCCTCTCACTCAATTTTGAAGCGCGCGTTTTTGCCAATTACATTGACCTCGAACTTGCCCTCCAGCGTGGCGAAGTGGATATGACTTGGTTAACCCCTCCCGAATATTTGCTTGCTTCACAAAAAAGCTTGGTCAGTGCCCTTTTGGTTGCCAATCATCTCGGTGTCACCGCCTATGGTGTTCAATTTATCGGACATCAAGATGCCAACTATGAACGCTTCTTTGATCCGGCAACGAACAGCTCCAATGTTCCGGCGTCCGAAGCTCTGCAACAGTTTGCCGGCTTACGCCCTTGTCTGACCCAGGAAGACTCGCTTGCCGGCTATTGGGTTCCGCTTGGCTACCTTGCCCAAAACAACCTCGAAGTGAACCGCCCTGTTCTGACTTATAGCTTCAGTTCCACAATTCGCGCACTCTACGTCAAAGGGATTTGTGCATATGGTGCCACCTATGCGCTCTCAGCCGATCCGCGCACCTCTTCCGAAGTGATTAGCGACCTCAACGACGTGATCGAAAAAGTTCCGATAATCTGGCTCTCCCCTCCCATTATTCCGAACCTGAACCTCTCCGTTTCTACAAAAATGGAATTGACTTTGCAGAACCGAATTTCGGAATTTTTGAGAAACTTTTCACGGGAAGCAGTGGGCAAAAGCCTCCTTGGTCAAATGCTCAACTATGAAGTCGCCCAGCTTGAACCGCTTCACGATACCAGCTATCAAAGCTTGCGCGATTTGTTAACCCCCACCAACGTGCGCCTGGCAGATTTGGTTCGATAGACTCCTTATGAAAAAATTCTTCCGCATTTTAATTATCTTGTTATGTATAGCTGTAATCATCATTGGCGGTTTTCGCCTGGCAATGATTAAAACTACTGAAGAGAATATTTACACACTGGAAACCGTTCCCTCAAAACGGGTCGTTTTAGTCCCCGGAGCAGGTTTAAACAATCAGGGAGGACCCTCCGCAGCACTAAGAGACCGCCTGGATGCCGCAATCTGGCTTTATAAGCAAGGCAAAGTAGAAAAAT
>JAGOIM010000159.1 GCA_017995665.1 Anaerolineaceae bacterium
ACATCCGGGCATCGATATCGGTGCCGGTATGGGTTCGCAGCTTTTTGCCGCGGATAACGGTACGGTGGTTTATGCAGGCTGGATGGATGGCGGTTATGGTAATTTTGTGGTGATTGACCATGGCAACGGCTATACAACGCTCTATGAGCATTTGGATAAAATACATGTCAGCTGCGGTGAAAACGTAATGCAAGGGCAGGGGATCGGTTTGGCCGGTTCAACCGGTAACTCAACCGGTGCTCACTTGCATTTTGAGATTCGCCACTTGAATAACCCGGTCAACCCCTTCGATTATCTGCCTTAGAAATGGTATAATCGGGATTCTGCCCCAGTGGCTCAATGGATAGAGCAAGGCACTCCTAACGCCTGGATTGGGGGTTCGATTCCCTCCTGGGGTATAAAAAAACCACCGAATTAGGTGGTTTTTGTGTTTAATTCCAGCAGTTATCTATTTAATCCTGCTTTAATGGAGGGTAGTCGCCCCAATCGAGCACCTGACGAGTGCCGGTTTGGGGATTCGGTGGACCGATAATACCGTCTTCTTCCAACTTCTCGATAAGTCTGGATGAGCGCGTATAACCGATTCGCATTTTCTGTTGCAACATAGAAACAGAAGCGCGCCCTTCTTTTCGGATGATCTTTATTGCTTCTTCTTCGATCGGATCGGCATTCGGATCTTTTTCCATCTCTTGCCAGAGTGGTTTTTGGCTCATTTCCGGCAAATTAGACATTGGCAAATGGCTACGTGTACTCAAGATAGCCTTATCCGGTCTTTCCGGCGCACCTTCGAGTGCATTTTGGGAACGCCAAAAATCGGTAACAGCAGCCAGTTCCTGGTCGGAAATATAGGTACCTTGCAGCCGAATCGGAGCCGGAGCGGTTGGTTCCTGGAAGAGCATATCGCCTTTGCTGAGCAAACGTTCGGCCCCGGGCTGGTCGAGAATAACGCGACTATCTGTGTTTGAAGCAACCGCAAAAGCAATTCGAGCCGGGAAGTTCGCTTTAATCAGACCGGTCAAGACATCGACGGATGGCCTTTGGGTGGCAATGATTAAATGAATACCGGTTGCCCGAGCCAATTGCGCCAGGCGGGCGAGTGATGTTTCTGTCTCTGTCGGTGCAAGCATCATCAAATCTGCCAATTCGTCAATCACGACGACAATAAAAGGAAGCTGCTTCTCAGCGGCTTTTGTGCGGTGATAGTTGTATTCATCAAGATTTCGCGCTCCGTCGGCTTCGAACATGCGATAGCGCAAATCCATTTCGCGTAGCATCCATTGCAAAGCCCCGGTCACTTTATCGACATCAACAATCACATCAGTCAAAAGGTGAGGGATGCCGTTATAGATGCTCAGTTCAACACGTTTTGGGTCAACCAAGAGCAAGCGTAATTTATCGGGAGATAAATTCAAGAGGAAGCCGGTCAAAATTGAATTGACACAAACAGACTTACCGGATCCGGTTGTTCCGGCTACTAACAAATGGGGCATCTGAGCCAAATCGGCAGTGATTGGTTTGCCGGTAACATCTTTACCGAGGGCAAACTTCAAGGGTGAAGGATGTCCGATAAATTGTGGACTTTCCACGATGTCGAGCATTGAAACCATGGCTGTTTTTCGGTTAGGAACTTCAACGCCGATATAACCCTTCCCGGGAACCGGTGCCTGCATACGAATTCGGGAGGCTTTTAGTGCCATCGCAAGGTCATCTGCCAAACCGGTGATTTTATTCACGCGCACTCTGGTTTTGCCGGAACGGTTTTCGATAAATTCGGGCTCAACACCAAACATTGTAATTGTAGGACCGCGGCGAATTTCAATTACTTTTCCGGGAGCGTTAAAGGCACGCAATGTCCCTTCGATAACACGGGCACGGTCTTCGTCCGATTCCATATCGATTGGGGCAGCTTTAACCGGGTCGAGCACTTCGGTTGGAACGGGAATGTTCCAAACCGGTTCGCCTTGCTCATCAGAGGCAATTTCAGTCGGCGTTTGCTTTCTTTTAGTTTCCTTTGGCTTGACTGCTACAGGTTTGGGCTCGGATCTTTTCGGCAATTTTTGGCTGAGGTTTGTCGCTTTGGAAGCTTCTTCTGCTTTTTCAAGACTCTTCTGACGTTTGCTTTCGATTGTTTTGGCTCTTATTTGTTTAACTTTTCCGGTAATCCAGGCTACTACATCCGCTATTGAGAGGTCGAAGAGCAAGACAAGGCCAAGCAGCAACCAAGCGATTAAAACAATCATGCTTCCGGCTTTACCGAACAGGTTCACCAAACCACCGTTGATAAAGCTGCCAATCAAACCTCCGGCTGAGCTTTCGGCTGTTGTCGGGAAGAGAGGACTGAAAACTTCAAACCAAAGCAGTAGGTTAACAAAGAGGTAAACCGTTCCGATTAATCTTTGGGAAGTAACTTGCGGAAGATTTTTATTGCGATAGAGCATGAACCAGATTCCCAAAGCAATTAAGATGATTGGCAGAATGTAAGCACCCCAACCAAAGACGTGATTCATCGTGTTGGTCCACCATTTGCCAAGTTCGCCGACTTGGGTTAATGTCAATAACAATGAAACTAAGCTTATTACGATGAGGATAATTCCGATGAGATCAGCTTTGCGTTCAGGGGACATCTTTTCACGCAAATGTGGTTCGGGAATTTGCTTAGCTTTGGATGAGCTGGTTTTTTTACTCGCAGTTGATTTGCTCTGTGTGCTTTTTGCTTTAGAGGCAGAAGCAGTGCTTGTGCGGGACGTGGTTTTTTTTGTGGGCTTTGTTGGCATAGGTTCTCCGATAATGGTTAAATTATACCCTGTGGACCGGTGAAATTTTGAGATGAGCGGTCAATTTGGAATAATCAACACCGAATTCCTAAAACTTAAAAATTTATTGTTAAAATCTCGCGTGATATAATTTAAAATCTAAATGCAAACATGCTTAAAACCTTAACAATTTCGCCAAATTCTGACATTGAAGTTTTTCACTATCATTGTAAATGAGCGCTTGTGGCGTTCAAAATTCCCAGATACTTTAAAGGAGATTTTGTATGAAGAAAGTTGTACTCAAAGTTTTATCTGTCCTGCTACTGGTCGCATTAATGGTGAGCCCGGTGGCTGCAGCCGCTCCCGAGCGGCAAGCTCCCGTGACCGACGCTCCGATCCTCGATGAACTTGAACAATCCTGGCTGGATCTTGCTCAAGCTGCAACGAGTTTCACCGTTCAATTGGTTGAGCCTTCGCTGGCAGTTTATGGTGGCGGCAATGCGATCATGCAAGATAGCAGCGGAAAACTTGATGCGAATTCCCCCGCAGCAGTTGCTTATTTGCAGAAAATCAATGACGGATTGGATTCCTTCATCAACCGGGCTGAGTCTTTACTCGGTCGCGACCTTGAAGTTCTCTATCGCTATGATGCTGTTTTAAACGGTTTCTCAGCAAAAATGAGCTTAGAAGAAGCAGCATGGCTTCGTGAACTTCCTGATGTCAAAGAAGTTTATCCTGACGAAATCTATCAGCTCGACACTGATGTCAGCCCGGAATTCATCGGCGCTGAACAGATTTGGGATGGTACTGCCGTTGTGGACAGTACCGGCTACAAGGGCGAAGGCACTAT
>JAGOIM010000160.1 GCA_017995665.1 Anaerolineaceae bacterium
GCGAGCGCGGAATTGGGGTTGCAGTCATAACCAGCAGATGGGGGTTGTCGCCTTTGTTGCGCAAGGCGGCTCTTTGGGCAACACCAAAGCGGTGTTGCTCGTCGACTACAATCATTTGCAAGTTTTGAAATTGAACCGGGTCTTCAATCAAGGCATGCGTCCCAATCAGCAATTTGACGAAGCCGGATTCCAAACCGGAACGGATTTCTTCGCGTTCGGCTGTGCGGGTATCTCCGGTGAGTAAGCGTACCTGACCTTCCTGAAGGAAAGCCGGATGCTCTTCGCTACCTGTTGTGAGCAATTTTTTGATAGTTTGGAAGTGTTGTTCTGCCAAAATGCCGGTTGGTGCCATCAGGGCGGCTTGGGGGCCGGATTCAATCACCATCGCCATTGCCATCACTGCGACAATCGTCTTACCGGAGCCGACATCACCCTGCAAGAGGCGATTCATCGGTCTGCTTTGTGCGATGTCATTGCGAATCTCGTCGAGAGAGCGTTTTTGTGCCCCGGTTAAGGCATAGGGCAGAGCGGCGGTCCGTTCGGCTATCCATTCGTCCGTTACGGTATAAGGATGGCTGACCAATTGCTGCCACTGGCGTTTTTGTTGTAAGACGCCTAATTGGAGCATTAGGAATTCGTCGAAAGCGAAGCGTCTTTGGGCGGCTTTGAGGCTTTCGTAATTTTCGGGAAAATGGATTTGCAGCAGCGCATCGGTCGTTTTCAGGACGCGGGTATCTTCGCGGATTTCTGTTGGCAAAAAATCGTTTACGCGGGGAGCCCAATAGCGAACGGTATTGAATTGGGTACGGCGTAACCAGCGCTGGGTAATTTTTGCGGTGAGGGGATAGACCGGAACGATGCGGTTAGTGTGCAATTGGGTTTTATCGATGGTTTCGTAATCCGGGTTCCAGATTACCGGACGTCCGAGGTAGGTGTCAATCTTGCCTGAGATGGAAATGAAGAGGTCTTTTTTCAAGTAACGGGTGTGCCATTCCTGATTCATCCAGAGCAGGCGCAGGCTTCCGGTAGTGTCTGAGACAACCGCTTCAACGAGGGGACGCCCTTTTTTTGTTTTGAAGGAATCGACACTGATAACCCGGGCTAATATGGTTACTTCTTCGGCAAATTGAAGCTGATTGATGGTTTTGAGCTGGGAATAATCGTCATAACGACGGGGAAAAAGATAGAGCAGATCTTTAATTTTATGGACACCCAGTTTTACCAGATGAGCTCCTTGTTTTTCGCCGACGCCGCGAATGACGCTGACCGGGGCTTCCAAGCCAAAAGTTTCATCGGGCATGGGCTTGCTGGAGATTTCGCGCAAACGAGTGTTAACTTTGGAGTGAACCACCTGTATTTCCGGTTCTGTTTGCTTTTTTTGCGCTTTGCCTGGAGCCGGAGCAGGCTGGTTTTTTTGGGAGACCGGTTTTCTTCTTCCTTCTTGGTGAGGCTTGGAACTGACATTTTTTGGCTCGTTCGAAGGTGGGGAAAAACGATAGAGTTTTTCGCCGGGATTTGCCTCGGGCAGAAGTGGCTGGGGGATTGAGAGCAATTCGCAAATTTGGAGCAAAGCCTCACGGCGGGCTTGGCGATCCAGATCGGGGTAGGAGTCAAAAATAGCACTTATTTGTGGAATCAAGTTTTCGTCAAGTCCGTTTTCGCGTGCTTCGGAAGGCCAGGTTTTGCTTAGGGCTTGAATACCACCCCAGATTGCTTTGTTTTCGTAACCCAGTTTGGCTTCTTGGGTGAACATTTTTGTGTATTTTTCGGCTAATTTTTGCATCTTAGTTTCTCTTTTGTATTGCTTAATCATACCCGATTAGAAGTGTTTTTCGTGATTAAAAGTATTGAAGATTTGTATGTTCTGACTTCTGATGGCGGACCTGCACCCGAACGAAGTGAGTGGTATTGAATGGGCGCATTGCCTAACAATCACAAAGCTCATAGCCCATTCAAGCTCGCCCTACCCAAAAATTTCACGTGAATAAAAAATTTTGTCAAAGTGAGGCTGAAGGGCTTTTGAGATGGAAGTTTTGTCTACTAATTGATGGTTCTCAGTGCCGGAAATGACAAAATAGACAAAGGTTTTTGCCTCATTCGGGATGCCTTTTAAGCCACCCAAGGGGTCTTTCAGATAGCGGCAAATTGCATCGATATCGATTGGCTCACCCATTGTTAAGTAACTAATTTTTGAAAAAAGCTCACTGCGGAAAACGACTTCCTCGCTCAAGGGTTTCATTAAATCCCGCAATCCGACGACGACCACCACCAAATCGGTAAAATTTGGGATAACCGGTTCCCAGGCTGCCGGAGCTTTGAGTGATTTGCATTTGGCACCGTCAGCTTCGATGACCAGTGGGAGCCCTTTCTCCAGGCAAAGCTGATGGAGTTTTTCGAATTGTGTCTCACTCAAATTGTTGATGCGTTGATGCTGCAAGTCGCCTATTATGCCACTGGAAATTAAATAGCTTTTTGCATTTTCCGGAAACAAGTTTGGAGCTTCTTTTTCCGATTCATTCCAAACAATATGTTGGTCAAAGTAAAGCGCTTGCTCGGTTCCAAGTTTGGTTGAAGTTGCGCAAAGCACCGGACCGGCTAACTCTTGAGCAAGTTGTTTCATCAGTGTGGTTTTACCACCTGAGCCGACAATCGAAACGGTTAATGCCGGATTTAGCGCTTGAAGCTTAGCAATTTCCTCAATTATTTTGGACATTATAAATTTACCAAAACCCCTAAAACACCCTCACCGATGATTAAGGCTTTGTCCGAGATGGCAAAAGCCAGCCCGGGATCGTTGCGTGGATCGATATCCCCCAGTTTGGTGTGCTCTTTAATTTGGATGCCGTTCCTCAACATACCGCGAATCAAGCCGTCGAAAGGAGCTCTGATTTCGGTGCCATTGATTTTGGCGAGGAGGCTGCTTTGTTCAACCCATTCGCCGATTTCGACTAAAGCCTCGACTTCCCCTGCAACGGGGGAGTAAAGGACGCGTTCCAGACCGTGACCCTCAACGACAGCCGGCGTGCCGGTATCGGCTTGGGCTTTGCCATGATAAAAAGCTTTTCCAAGGTTTTCACCGCGGTTGGTTTCGACCACAGCCAAACAATTCACCCCTGCCTCAAAACCGGGACCCAATCCGATAACCGGCAGAGCTGCAGATTTGGTTTTAGGGATGTCTTTCTTTAACATACGGGCATCGACCAGGGCGGCAAAGTCCATCCTTTTGGCAATAGCTGCTTCTGGATCAACTACGACTGCGATATCACCCCGCTTGAGGATGCGGTTTACCTCCTCATCTGTTTCGCACAAGGTGGCGAAAATTTCTTCAACTTTGAATTCTTTTTCCCAAACCGCCTCGGCAAATGCAACCGTTCGGCGAACAACGAGCGGGCTTGGCAATTCGGTGATCACGACATCCCAGCCGTGGCGAAATAGCACGGCAGCAACGCCGCTTGCCAAATCCCCTCCGCCTTGAATCAGTACTGGTTTTTTCTGCTTAGACTCCATGAAACACCTTGCCTTTGAAAAAGATATCCTAATAATTTAGTTCATAATTGTACATTAGCTTTAGAAGCCTTTCAATTAGAAGG
>JAGOIM010000161.1 GCA_017995665.1 Anaerolineaceae bacterium
TTATTTTCGTTGCTTATGATGATGCAAAAGGCTTTTGTGAATGGGATGGAAAGCGCCTTCCAACTGAAGCCGAATGGGAAATGGCGGCGCGCTCGGCTACGGATTCGCTCTATCCCTGGGGAAATGAGGCGCCTGATTGTTCCTTAGCCAACAGTTACAACAATGCCAACCTCAGCTCATGTGTCGGGGACACGACAATGGTCGGTTCTTACCAAGCGGGGAGCACTGCGGATGGTGTGATGGACATGGCTGGTAATGTTTGGGAATGGGTGGCGGATTATTATTCGGTGGATTATTATGCAAACAGCCCACTTGAAAACCCACAGGGACCCGAAAGTGGTGTCGAAAACGTCGTCCGTGGCGGAGGCTGGACTGGTAAATGGAGATCGCTCAAAAACAACAGCAGGGCTTATGACTTGTCGTTTTATAACGGGAACGATTTAGGCTTCCGTTGTGCAATGGATGGGGAGTAAGGATAAAGGTGTTTTCGACCATTTTTAACCACAATCGATTTTCCTGCTATTGAAAAATTGAGAATTATGAATGAAACAAAAAAAACCTCGTGAATTTCACGAGGTTTTGGTTTCGATGAGGGTTGGTGCTTATCCCAAAGAGGCTTCGACCACTTTGGTAAAAGCTTTTGGATCGCGCACTGCAATATCAGCCAACATTTTGCGGTTCAAAACCACGTTGTGTTCGCGCATACCGGCGATTAAACGGCTGTAGGTTGTGCCATTCAGACGGGCTGCGGCGTTGATACGAGCGATCCACAGACGGCGCAAGTCGCGTTTGCGGTTGCGGCGGTCTTGATAAGCATACCATTGGGCATGCAGGAAGGCTTCGTTCGCACGTTTGAACAAATGATTGTAACTGCCACGATAACCACTGTTATGGGCAATCAGCCGTTGATGACGGCGTCGGCGATATGGTCCACTTTTTACTCTTGCCATGTTTACTCCTTTGCGGTCCCCTGGGCGTCAGAATTTAATCTTGTTGCGTACACCCAGCAGCCACACTAATCCGAAAACGACAGGACAGTCCTTAGTCCTTTTTACTCATGTAGGGTGCCAAGCGCTTAATGTGCTTGACCAAACCGTGGTTGCTGACCTCAAGTGTTTCAGCGAGCATGTATTTCGTTCGCTTTGAGGTGTTGCGACGAAGATGGCCTTTGCCAATCTTAGTGCGCACAACTTTACCGGTACCGGTCATGCGGAAGCGTTTGGATGTTGCCTTATGAGTTTTTATTTTGTACTTTCCACTACTCTGTTTGCGTGGCACGATCAAACTCCTCTAATAAAATCCAACGGTTTTTCCGCGCACAAGGCGCAAAAATCCCGCTGGTCGATAAACCAAAGAAAGATTATAACAGATAAATTGCTAAACTGACAAATTAAATAGCGATTAATTATTTTTTAGGAGCCAACATCATGAACATGGTGCGCCCTTCCATGCCGGGTGCTTGTTCAATCTCTGACACATCGCTCAGTTCTTCAGCAATTTCGCGCAAATCTTTCAAAGCAAGTTCAGGGTAGGTTATTTCTCGTCCTCTAAAGCGAACGGTAACTCTGACCTTAATGCCACTTTCTAACCAACGGCGAGCATCACGAACTTTGAAACCTTGATGATGATCACTGGTTTTAGGGCGAAGACGAATCTCTTTAATCTCAATTTTGGTTTGAGATTTACGAGCTTCGCGTTCCTTTTTCTCTTTTTCATAGAGGAACTTGCTGTAATTGACGATTTTGACTACCGGGGGAGCTGCATTTGGTGCAATCTCAACCAGGTCTAAGTCTGCAATGGCAGCCCGACGTAATGCATCTTCAAGGCTTACAATTCCAACGTTTTCCCCGTTTTCGTCAACAAGGCGGACCTTATCTGAGCGGATGCGTTCATTAATACGATATTCTTGTTTACTGCTGATCTTCTTTTTCTCCTTAATCAAAAAAATTACAAATTCTGTACCAAATTGGCGTTTCTCTATATTACCATAAGCTTACAAATTCGGGCAATGAATTCTCGTACAAGGATGCAGTTTTCTGCCTGGAATGTTACAAAACTACCCCCTTTGTCCCGGGAAAGAGTAGAATAAGAGCGGAGGAACAAACAATGGATCTTAATCACAATTTAGAAAAATATGCAGAATTAATCGTTAAAAGCGGTTTGGGTTTACACCCGGGCGATAATCTGAGCATTCGGGTTAGTGAATATTCTTTGCCGCTTGCTCGTTTGGTTGCCAAAAAGGCCTATCAGGCTGGTGTTGCCGATGTAAGGCTTGAGTTTTCGGACGACAGCATAACTTTGGGCCGCTATCTTTATGCTCCCGATGAGGCTTTTGAGAATTATCCCGAATATGAAGTGGAATATCTCGAGAGCATTTTTAAGGATAATTATAATGTGCTCAGTTTGGCAACGCCCAACCCTGATTTGCTCAAACCGGCCGACCCGGCCCGAATTGCTAAATGGCAAAAAATCGCCGGCAAAGCCAGTCATCGTCTGAGAGCATACACGATGCAAAATAAAGTGAAATGGTGCATTGTTGGTGTTGCCTGCCCAGCCTGGGCTGAAGCCGCCTTCCCGGAACTTCCTTTAGACGAAGCAATGGAAAAATTATGGGAAAACATCTTCAAAGCTGTTCGAATCGATCAGGACGACCCGATTGCTGCCTGGGAGAAACACGACATCGAACTCAAAAAACATGAAGCCTTCATGAACGAAGCCCGTTTCGATCACATTCGCTATCAAGGACCCGGCACCGATTTGGTGGTTGGCATGGTCAAAAATCATCTCTGGAGGGGTGGCTCTGGTTTTAGTATGAAGGGTGACCGTTTCTTCCCCAATATGCCGACCGAAGAGGTCTTTAGCATGCCGGATGCCGACCGTGTGGATGGCGTTTTACGCGCAACGATGCCGCTATCGGTTCGCGGTCAGTTGGTGGACGATTTCCACTTCACATTCAAAGACGGCAAAGTTGTCGATTTTGACGCAAAAGTTGGCAAACAAATTTTGCAAGATTTGCTTGATATGGACGAAGGCGCGCGGCATTTGGGCGAAATCGCCTTGGTTGCCGATAACTCCCCGATTAGCAATACCGGTATTTTGTTCAAAAACACACTTTTTGACGAAAACGCCTCTTGCCATTTTGCTCTGGGCGCTGCTTATACCGATAATTTGGTCGGTTCAACCGAACGAACGGAAGAAGAAAATCGCAAGCTGGGCATGAACAGCTCACTGATTCATGTCGATTTTATGGTTGGCTCGAAAGATGTTACCGTTACAGGCATCAAAGAAGACGGAACCGAAATCGTCCTCTTGAAAGACGGCGACTGGCAGATATAATATCGTTTGAAAATAATGATTGAATGGAGCGGATAAAACCGCTCCATTTTTTTGTTCCGGAATTTGTTGTGGAATTTGTGTTTTGTAGGGCGTACTCATTCCTATAACCCATTCAAGAACTCCCCGCTTGAGGCGTTTTGCAAACTAAATTTAAGCTTTATCTCAATTGCCATAAGCTATAATTTCAGTATGAAAGCTGCTGTTTTTATTAAAGATTTCATCGAAGGTTTTGAGCC
>JAGOIM010000162.1 GCA_017995665.1 Anaerolineaceae bacterium
GTGTTGAGCAATTTGTTGTATTGTTCGACTGACAATTCGCGAGGAACGCTAACTTCAACCATCGGAAAGCGGTCTGCCAAGGACTCACGCAATCTATGCACCGCACGCATGTCGGTCTTACCCATATTCCAAATCGAGCGCGTCAAATCCTCCACCAAAGCGTCATGAACTTTGGGCGGAGTAACTTCTTGCAGTGTGTCGTTTGAAATATGCAAAACAGTTTCAACCAAATCTGCCTGAGAACGTTTGATATCAACCGCCTGTTCCTTGCGGGCTTCGCTGACAGCGTTCATCATCATCGCGTTGGCTACTTCTTGAGTGGCTTCGAGCAAATCGCGTTGATGAATTTGACTGTTCTCATAAGCCTCGTCAGTGAGTTTTTCCATTTCCTCATCGAGCTTCATCAGACGTTCGTCAATCTCTGCCAGTCTTACTTCGGCAGCTTCGCTATCTTCAATCAAAGAAGCCCTCAAAGTCGCTTTTTCGACTGCGCGCTCTTCCGCCCGTTTTGTCATTGGCTTAAAAACCAGGTAGTAAAGCACTGCCGTCAATATCAAAAAGTTGACGATTTCCCAAATTATGGTGCTGATGTCAATATCAAGCATAGTCTGCCTCTTTTAAGGTAGCAAGCTGAGCAATGGATTCGCAAACAAAAGAATGAGAACGACCAGCAAAACGTAAATTGACGCCGTTTCAAGCAAAGCCAGCGAGATGATCATTGAAGTCCGCAACTGAGGGGCCGCATCAGGTTGGCGAGCCATACCCTCAATCGCCTTAATCGCCGCATGACCCTCCACCCAGGTGGGAACCATGGTACCGATAACGATACCAAGAACTGACACGATAGTTGTTACAACAATAATCAAAACATTAGGATCTAAATTAGCCATTAGCATTTTCCTTTCTAAACCTGTTATTAAATACTTCTTTGATACTTTTACGTTTTTTACCTTCCGCCTTCATCTTCATATCTTCCTCGTTAATTTCAACTGCAGAAGAGATAAACAGGGCAGCCAGTGTCGTCAGAACGTAAGCTTGTAATACACCGGAAATCATCGAAATGGCAGACATCGCGATGGGTAAAATCATAGGGATAATCGAAAAAACGATTGCGACAATTAAATCACCGCTCAGAACATTGCCAAACAAACGCATCGCCAGCGAAAGCGTCCGACTAATCTGTCCAATCAGCTCGATTGGCAATAAAAAAATCGGACTGGCAAATTCTTTCCAATACTTCCAAAAACCTTTTTTTCTCATGCCATAAACATGCACCGAGAAAACAATGATTAGTGCCAGGGCAATAGTTGTGTTTAAGTCAGCCGTTGGTGATTTCATGCCTGGAATTAATGAAGCCATATTGGCCATAAGGGTAAAAACCAGCAAACTTCCCAAAAGTGGGATATAAGGATGCAAATCATCCACATCCATGGCATCATCCAAGATGCTGATAATCGATTCCAGGATAAATTCCAAAAAATTCGGTTTTATTACTTTTAATAGTAAAACCAGCAAAATAATCCCAGCCATAATCAACCAGGTGTAAACCACCGTATCTCTAATCGGCATTATCCCAAATAGGGTAAAGACAATCGGGTGTTCAATTACTTCCAAAATCTGTCTCCTTTAGTCTTTCCTCTTGTTTTTTTAATTTTGAATTGAGTGCCAAAACCTGAATCCAGGTTACAATCGTGACCGTAATCGCTAATGCGACTGCAGCAAGCGGTTCAGTACGCAAGGCGAGGTATATAAGCAAGGCGATAACGATCAAAAATCCAAAGCGTTGAAAGATAAGTTTTCCAACTTTTGGCTTTTCATCTGCTTGGGGAGGCTTGATGCTCTCAACATTCTTCTTAAGCAAATGGAAAGAAAGCAGTGAGACACCCGCACCAACCAAAACCCAAAAGACTATCCAAAGCATGTTTACATCATTCTTCATCATCGTAATTTCGCCAAACTTTCTTAATTCCTTTTTCTTCGTCCGATTCCAATTCTTTTCTCATTAAATAAAACTCATATTGCACATACTTTATAACAGCGGCAATTGCTGCTATCAAGCCGATAACCAACAAGATGATTGTCCATCTCACACCACTATCCAGTCTACGGTCAAGCATAAAACCCAGAAAAGGCCCGGCAAACAAGGGAAGTGCAATTTCCCAGCCAATCGTAGTGGCACGCAAATCCTGTCCGCTAAACAGGCGCCGTTTCCTGCGCGAGCGATCGTCCGCTTTTCCAAGTAGCTTGTCCTCGAGATATTCGGGACCTTTCTTTTCAGTCAAAGCAGCCTCTTAGTGTGTTGTTAAAATGCTCACCAAGTCATCTTTCAGAGTGAGAATCCCACCCCGAACCAGAACAATGATTTCTTCGCCATCCTGACGATATTTCAGCTCGCCGTCTGCGCTTGCCGTCACCAAAGGCGCATGCCCGGGGTGCAGCCCCAGCCAAGAGCCGTCCGCCAGCCATACTTGCATGGCGCTAATTCCTTCCACATTCAATCCACCGGAACCCAAACTCAGCACTTCGAGTTTCAGTCTTTTATTTTCGGCCTGGCTCATCAGCCCTTTCTCCTTCAGCCAAATCTTTAGCTTCCATCGCCTCTGCTTTTTTCAAAACGTCATCGATTGTACCGGCCATGTAAAATGCTTGTTCGGGCAGGTCGTCATGCTTGCCGGATAAAATCTCTTTGAAACCGCGAATAGTTTCTTCCAAAGGAACAAAAATACCGGGTTGCCCTGAAAAAGTTTCGGCAACAATAAATGGCTGCGACAAAAATCGCTGGATACGGCGGGCACGAATCACCGTCTGTTGATCGGAGAGGGAAAGCTCTTCCATGCCCAAAATCGCAATCAAATCTTGCATTTCTTCATAGCGTGCCAGGGTTGCCCGAACCTGCATGGCAACTTCGGTATGCTCTGCCCCGACAATTTCGGGCGCAAGAAGATTCGACGTGCTCTGCAAGGGATCAATTGCCGGATAAATACCCATCGAGACCAAACGTCTCGAAAGCACCGTGGTCGCATCCAAATGTGAAAAAGTTGCCGCCACTGCCGGATCGGTTACGTCATCTGCCGGAATATAAACCGCCTGAACGGAAGTGATACTGCCACTACTGGTTGAGGTGATTCGTTCTTGCAAAGAGCCCATTTCTGAATCAAGGGTTGGTTGATAGCCCATTTCGGAGGGCAAGCGGCCCAAAAGCGCCGAGACCTCAGAACCGGCTTGAATGAAACGATAAATGTTATCGATAAAAATCAAAACCGGACGGTTTTCTTCGTCACGGAAGTATTCCGCCATCGTCAAAGCGGTGTAAGGCACTCTCAAACGCGCTCCGGGCGGTTCATTCATCTGCCCAAAAGTTAAGATTGTGGAATCAATCAAACCGGAAGCGTTCATATCCAGCAACATATCATTACCTTCGCGGCTACGCTCTCCCACACCGGCGAAAACGACAATACCGGAACTCTTGGTAATCGTGTTGTTCATCAATTCGAGCATCAAAACCGTTTTACCAACACCGGCACCGCCAAACAAGCCAACTTTGCCGCCCCTTGGATAGGGAGTCAGCAG
>JAGOIM010000026.1 GCA_017995665.1 Anaerolineaceae bacterium
AAACAGCCCGGACAGGCAGCCATCCAATTAACACCAGCGGAGGTCTTAAGTCGAAAGGTCATCCAGTTGGAGCTTCGGGGGTCGGACAGGCTGTAGAAGTTTGGAAGCAAATGCACGGAATAGCCGGCGAACGGCAATTGCCAGGGAAGTTAAGATATGGGCTAACCCATAACGTGGGTGGTACCGGTCAGACCTGCGTGGTGCATATCTTTGAAAATAGGAATTGAGATGACAGAAAAATCTTTGAACACCAAAGAATTCCATCAGGCGATTGCCCAGGATATTTTGATTGGATCCCGCTGCCTTAACTGCGAGAAAATCTCAATTCCCCAGCGTCAAATTTGTCCAAACTGTCATTCTGAACAGGCAGAACGCATTGAAGCCAAAGGCTTGGGTAATTTGGCAGCTTTCACTGTCATTTATGTGCCCACCACAAGCATGGCAGAAGCAGGTTATAATTCTAAAAACCCCTATTGTGTAGGCATTGTCAGTCTGGAAGAAGGTCCCCGCATCAGCGCACAGATCATCAATCTGGATTTGAGCGACCCTGCCACAATTGAAATCGGATTAGCCCTAAAACAAACCTTCACCATTCGTGGTGAGGGAGAATCTGCTAAGAAATATTTGGCGTTTGAACCAGCATAGGAACTGAACCGCGATGCCACGAATTGCCGTCAACAACACAAATCTGTATTATGAACTTCACGGACCTGAAGACCGGGATGTGATTGTTCTTTCCAACGGCATTATGATGAGTACCGTCAGTTGGTATTTTCAGACCAAAGTTCTTGCTCAACACTTTCGTGTGCTTCTTTATGATTGTCGCGGGATGTGGCAATCTGACCATCCGGATGGACCTTATTCGATGGAACTCCATGCGGATGATTTAGCAGGACTTCTGGATGCACTCGCAATCGAAAAGGCACACATTGCCGGAATATCCTATGGTTCTGAAATCAGCCTGATGTTTAGTCTGAAATATCCTCAAAAAACTCAAAGCCTGATTGTAATAAGTGGTGTTTCAGAGGTGCCCTTGTTGCTGAAGCTGCAGTCTTATCCCTGGATGATTGCCGGGGAGAAGAATGATGCAGAGCTTCTCTTTCACACTTCCATCTTTTTGAATTTTGGCGAAGAATATCTTGTTCGAAACGAAGCACTACTATCGCGTTCGCTTGAAAATTTTGCCGGGTTGAATCTTTCTTCTTTTGTAAAACTGATGGATGCCTTCAGATCATATGATATTACAGACCAGTTAGGGCAAATCAGCTGCCCAACCTTGATAATTGTTGGAGAGGAAGATCCAATCAAGGGTCCTAAGATGGCAAAAATCATGGTCGATCGCATCCCTCAAGCAGAATATGTTGTCGTCCCAGGCGCAGGTCATGCCCTCTGCCTGGACAAACCTGAACCGCTGAACACGCTTCTATTAGGATTTGCCATGAAGCACAGCATTCAGGCTTAAAACCGTAACCAACTGGTAATTTGCCAGAGGTAAAGTAGAAACAAGATTAGATAGGAGAAATAATGAAAAAGTCAATCTATATTGTAGTCGCCATGTTGCTCGTAATGAGCATGGTCCTGAGTGCTTGCGCTCAAACCCCCGAAGCTCCGGTTGTCCCCGAAGTTCCGGAGGAAGTTGAAGCCCCGGTTGAAGTTGAAGAAGTAATCGAAGAACCTGAGGTTGTCGAAGAACCTGAGGTTGTTGAAGAACCTGTCGCCGGTTTGACCTGTGCTGAGCCCATCAAAGTCGGTTTGATTACCGATATCACCGGTGCCCTCGCCATCTACGGCGCCATGATGACACGTTCTTTCATGCTCGGTATGGAATATGCCACCGGTTCTGAAGGTTCTGCCGGTGCCGTCTATAATTTCGCCGAAGCTCAAGAGAGCACTTTCAAAATCGATGATTGCGAAATTCAGGTTTTCGTTCGTGATGACGCCGGTCTTCCCGAGAACACCACCACCGTTGCCAATGAGTTGATTGACATCCAGGGTGTGGATTTCCTTGTCGGTACTGCATCTTCCGGTGCAACCGCCGTCTTGCAGGGAATTGCCCTTGCCAATGAAATTCCTTTGATTGTCGCCCCGGCTGCCGCTAACGATATTACCGGCAAAGACTTCAATGAATACACCTTCCGCACCTCCCGCAACAACTACCAGGATGCTATAAACGAGTGTAAAGCCCTCACAGCCACTTACTCATCCTTCATCCAGATCGCTGCTGATTACGCTTTCGGACACGGTTCCGCAGAAGCCTTCCGCGATGCATGTACACTGGATGGTGGCACATTTGTAGCTGATGACATCTTTGCTCCTGCCACAACCACCGATTTCACTCCTTACATGGAGCAAATCGCTGCTTCCGGCGCAGAAGCTTACATCGTTACCTGGGCTGGTTCGGGTTTCATCTCCCTCGTTCAGGCTGCTGCAGACCAGGGCGTCACCGACACCATGGAACTTGGCACAACCTTTATCGACAACATGCTGACCCCGGTCTTTTATGGTAATGCCATTGGCACAACTGCTGGTATCGTCTATCACTGGTCAGCGCCAACGAACGCTGCTAACGATTTCCTCGTGGCAGAAGCCAGCGGCCGCTATGGCATCTATCCTGATCTCTTTGATGCCGACGGTATGAATGCCGCCATCATGATCATCGAGACCCTCAAGAAAACCAATGGCGATGTTAGCCCCGCCACCTTGATTGCTGCTATGGAAGGTCTTGAGTTCGAAGGTCCCAAGGGCACCATCTACATCCGCCCCGAAGATCATGTTGCCATTCAAGATATGTACATTCTCAAGCTTGAGAATGTGACAGATCCTACCGGTAACTACTATTCCTTTGTCGACACCACCCGTCCCGAGCCTCCTTGTTTGCTCACTGAAGCATACCAGGATCGCTGTGGATCTTTGCCCATCGGCAATCTGTCTGGCAATTAATCATTTCAACTTAGTGTCCCTGGAGTTTTTGCGAACTTCCAGGGACACTGCTTTATTTATGGAAAATTCGCAAAAAAATAAAGAATTGAGAAGTTATGACGGCACGAGAAAGCATAATTGAAACAAAAAACCTGACCAAATATTTTGGAGGTTTAGCCGCTGTTGATGATGTTAGCCTCACAATTGAGGCTGGCACTTTGCATGCTATCATAGGACCAAACGGGGCAGGAAAAACGACCTTTTTTAACCTGTTGAGCGGGAATTTGAAACCCACCAGCGGGAAGGTTTTTTATAAAGGTCAGGACCTGACCAGCACACCGATTCACCGTATGATCCATATAGGAATTGGACGATCTTTTCAGATTACCAACATTTTCCCTAATTTAACAGTGCACGAAAACATCCGTCTGGCTTCGCAGGTTATGGAAGATAAGAATTTTCGAATTATGATGGAAACTGCCCAAATGCATTCTGTCGAGAAACGTACCGAAGAAGTGGTTGAAAAAGTTGGTTTGACCAGTCAGGCATACCTGCCCGCTCGTATGCTCTCGCATGGAGACCAACGTAAGTTGGAACTGGGCATGATCCTCGCTCCCGACCCTGAAGTACTCTTGCTGGACGAACCAACAGCCGGTATGGCAACTGACCAGGTGCCCGAACTGATTACCCTGATTCAGGAAGTACAGGAATCAGGCTCAAAAACCGTTGTTCTGGTAGAGCACAACATGAATGTTGTCATGAAAGTTTCAGACAGAATAAGCGTCATGCATCAGGGTAAAGTCCTGGCAGAAGGAACACCAACAGAAATCGCAGCAAACCATGAAGTACAAACTGCGTACCTGGGAGGGCTTTATGATCTCAATAATTAAGCGCTTCTCCGGGAAGATTAATTTGAAAACAGCATCAGAATGGAGACTGTTATGACTAACTGTCTTGAAGTAAAGCACATCCATGCTTTCATTAATCAGTATCATATCTTAGAGGATGTCGATTTCGTCGTGCCCAAAGGCTCTATTACTGCCTTGCTCGGACGCAATGGTGCGGGAAAAACCACAACCTTGAAATCCATTCTTGGTTTGGCATCAGTAAGAGAAGGCGAAATACTTTTTGAAGGGAAAGAAGTTCAAGGCATGCGTCCTTTTGAGATTGCTTCACTTGGGATAGGTTTTGTTCCGGAACATCGGGCAATCTTCAGGGATTTATCTGTTGAAGAAAATCTGAAAATTGCTGAAAGAAATAAGGGGGATTTGGATCGAAAACGAGAATTTATCTTCAACCTCTTCCCAGATTTAAAACGGTTCTTAACCCTGAGAGGCACCGAACTTTCTGGCGGTCAGCAACAAATGCTGGCAATTGCCCGTGCCTTGGTAGCAGACAACAGTTTGCTCCTGATTGATGAGCCCAGTGAAGGGCTTGCTCCAGTCATCATTGAAAACATGATTGAGGTCATACGGCAATTGTCCCAGCAGAGCACCGTGGTTCTGGTGGAACAAAATTTCCTGGTGGCAAGTAAGCTTGCAGAGTATTTTGTCATCATTGAAGAGGGAAAGTCAGTCGAATCGGGATTAATGAAAGATCTTGAAGCCGATAAAGCTATGATCCATCATTATCTTGGGGCTGCATAGGGTTTATTATGAAAAATACATTACAAAAAAACTCAAAAGCAATTATCGTTCTTGCTTTTATTGCTTTTTTTCTGTTTTTTGCGGCCCGCGGCATGTCAGGTAAGGATGTTGTAATTACCGTTTTGCGCGGATTCTCTGCCGGGTCAGTCACATTTTTGGTTGCAGCTGGATTCTCGCTGATTTTTGGTTTGCTTGACGTGCTCAACCTTTCGCAAGGCACTCTTTATATGATCGGTGCCTATGTTGGCTGGACAGTCTATGTCAGACCCGATACATTTATCGACATCCTGACCCCAGTTTTGTTGATTTTAGTTGGTTTTACTCTCAAACCTCTCTGGAATCGACTTGCAGGCAAAGTGCAGCTACAACCCAAAGTCCGAAAGGTGCTTTCCTGGTTAACGATTGCCGTTGGAATAGTCTTATTGGGATTGCTGCTGACCCGCTATCCGATTGCCGGTTGGGATTTGAATAAATATTCTGAAAGCCCAATTTCCTATTCTTACATGGCAGATCAAGGTCTGCGAATCATTCCGGCTGAAGTCACTTTCGATCAGATTTCACCGGTTGTCGCGATCTTAGGACTGCTTGCCAGCAGTTCACTGGCAGCTTTTGGCGTGGCACTTTTGAGCCGTGAAGAAAAGCTTCTTCAGAGTTTCAATTGGCGCAAATTTTTACCTACTGCAAGCCTTTTCGTCATTGGCATCCTCTGTGTTGTTTTTAATGCACAAATCACGGCCTGGATGTTCGCATTGAGTACCAACTGGCTTTTTGTGATTGCCATAGTGGTTGCAGTTGTGGCTGGCGTCAGTCTGGGCGCATTGATGGAAACTACACTCATCAGACCGCTTTATAGCCGACCAATTTATCAACTTATGCTAACCCTTGGTCTGGGGACCATCGGCGTGCAAATTGTGCAGGCTGTTTGGGGCAGACCCGAATTTGTCTGGCCAAAGCCAGCTCTGTTTGCCGGCACCGGTGGAGCCTGCCCTGCCACAAACCTGACAGACCTCTTTCAGAATCAGTGTTCCACAGTGATCTTGCTGGGCGGAAGAGTGAGAGTCTATGACGAAATCTTTATTCCAATCGTGGGCGTTATCGTCTTAATTTTGGTTTGGGTTTTGTTAAAACGTTCGCGCATCGGAATGATCATTCGCGCTGGCGTTCAGGATCGTCAAATGGTTGAGGCTCTTGGCATCAACGTCAGACGGGTTTTCACTCTGGTGTTTTCTCTGGGTGTTGGCTTGGCTGCTTTTGGCGGTGCCCTGGCTGCCCCCTCCTCCGGTCTAACCCCAATCATGGGTGACAAATTGCTTTTGAACTCGCTGATAGCCCTGGCAGTTGGCGGTTTGACCAGTTTCCCCGGAGCTGCCCTGGGTTCGCTTTTGGTAGGTCTCATCCAACAATTCATGATCAAATATGGTCAAATTGGCATCCCTATCCCCTTTACCGATATCATCTTTAAGCCGTCACCAGCCCTGGTGCCAGCCTCAACCGTCTTGCTGATGGTAATTGTTTTACTCATTCTGCCAAACGGCTTGCTGGGAAAGAAGGAATAATCATGATCGCTAAACAGAACTTTTTTACCAGAAATCGTGGCATCCTTATCTTTTTTGTGGTTATGCTGCTTTTGCCATTTTTGATTGGGATGATCGAAGGTTCCACCCCGGCAATGGTCCTGAGCAACAGTGGCAGCTTCTCCAAGTTTCTTGAAGGTTTGGGCATTGAGATTTTTATCTTCGCCCTGTTTGCCCTCAGCTATGACCTCTTGTTTGGTGTCACCGGACTGTTGTCTTTTGGGCACTCCATGTTTTTTGCTGTTCCAGCATATTTAACCGGAATCGCGCTGAAAACAATGCATCTTCCTTTCTGGCAGGTTATTTTGTTGGTCTTGCTGGTTGCCGTTGTTCAGGCTCTACTATTTAGTTTGGTTTTGCCGCGTGTTAAAGGCGTAACTTTCACATTGGTTAGCCTCGGCTTAGCCTCGGTATTCCATATCATCGTAATGTCCAGCGATATGATTAATCTCACCGGCGCAGATGTTGGTCTTCAGGGTGTGCCAACACCGACATTTATTGACCCAGCCAGCCAGCGATTCCGTTTCTATCTAATTGCTCTTGTTTTACTTGTGGCAACTTATATCTTTTACCGCCGTTTTGTCAGCTCACCCACTGGCAGAGTAGCCGTTGCCATCCGCGAAAATGAGGGACGAACAAAGATGTTGGGTTACAACACCACCACCTTTAAGATTGTGGTGATGATTATCTCGTCCATCACAGCAGCGATTGCCGGCATGTTACATGCCCTGTATCAGCCGATTATCAGCCCCTCAGTAGCTGATTTGGGCTATACCGTAACCGGCTTATTGATTGTGCTGATTGGTGGGGTGGGCACATTAAGCGGAGCTGTCGTTGGTGCTTTTGTTTTACGCTTGCTCGATTTCTCCCTAAGACGCTTCATCGGGGAATCTGCCAGCTTTATTACTGGTGCGATTTATGTCATTTTTGTCCTCTTTGTTCCATATGGAATCGTTGGAACTTTGCGCTTGAAAAAACTTGGTACAAAAGCAGGTTGGAAAGATCTCATAGCCCGGCTTACCGGAAAGGTATGATTTCTTTCTTCACTGGATAATTCATTGCAGGCCGGATTCAAAAACAGAATCCGGCATTTTTTATCGTAGGCCGGCTTGTGTTTTTTCAAGCCGGCATTTCTTTATCGTAAGCCGGCTTGTGTTTTTTCAAGCCGGCAATCCTTTATCGTAGGCCGGCTTGTGCTCTTCAAACCAGCATTCCTTTATCGTAGGCCAGCTTGTGCTTTTCAAGCCGGCATTTCTTTATCGTAGGCCGGCTTGTGCTTTTCAAGCCGGCATTACTTTTTATCGTAACCGGCAAGATTCTGGCAAATTAATCGCCGGATTCAAAGACGGAATCCGGCCTACGATTGAGTCAGTGCTCTTCAAACCGGCATTCCTTTATCGTAACCGGCAAAATTCTGGCAAATTAAAAGCCGGATCCAAAGACGGAATCCGGCCTACAGTTAAGTCAGGAATTATCCAAACCTAAATTTTCTTTTCAATCTCATCTAATGCCAAGGCGATGAAATCTTCGACACTCATTGCACCGGGGTTGTCTCCGTTACGACGGCGTAAAGCAACTTGCCCTTCTTCCATCTCGCGGTCGCCGATGACCAACATGTAAGGATATTTCGCTTTTTGGGCGTTGCGGATTTTGGCGTTCATTCGATCCGAACTGTCGTCAACCGTAACGCGCAAACCTTTAGCCTTCAACTGCTTGGCAACCTCGTGAGCATAATCGTTGTGACGGTCGGCAATCGGAACCAACATGACCTGTTTTGGCGAGAGCCATACCGGGAATGCGCCACCATAATGTTCAATCAGCACACCAAAGAAGCGTTCCATCGAACCCAACAAAGCGCGGTGGACCATCAAGGGACGATGTTCTTTGCCATCTTCGCCAATATAGGTCAGGTCGAAACGTTCCGGCAGGTTGAAATCGAATTGAATCGTCGAAAGCTGCCATTCCCGGCCCAAAGCGTCGCGCACTTTCAGGTCAATTTTGGGGCCATAGAAAGCACCGCCACCGGCATCAAGTTCGTAAGGAACGCCGACACGTTTGAGGGTGTCTTCAAGAGCGGCTTCGGCATCGTGCCAAAGTTTTTCGTCGCCAACGCTTTTTTCTGGCATCGTACTCAAATATGCCTGGAAGTCATTGAAACCGAATGCTCGCAGCATGTTGATGCTGAAATTGAGAGCGAAGTCGACTTCTTCTCCCATTTGATCAGGGCGGCAGAAATGATGGGCATCATCCTGGGTAAAACCACGAACACGCATCAAACCATGCATAACGCCGGAACGTTCGTAGCGATATACCGTGCCTTTTTCTGCAAAACGGAGGGGCAAATCACGATAAGAACGCAATTGGCTCTTGTATATGTGCAAATGGAAGGGACAGTTCATCGGCTTAAGATAATATTCCTGGTCCTCAATTGTGATTGGGGCATACATATTTTCTTTGTAAAAACCGAGATGTCCGCTGGTCTCCCATAAACTGGCTTTACCGATATGGGGGGTGTAGACCATATCGTAGTCGTTGGCAACGTGTTGATCGTCCCAAAAGGTTTCGATTTGATGGCGAATCATCCCGCCATTGGGGTGCCAGAGAATCAGACCCTGACCGACTTCGTCATTGGTGCTATAGAGGTCAAGCTCTTTGCCAAGCTTGCGATGATCGCGCTTGCGAGCTTCTTCGAGGCGCCAGAGATAATCTTTGAGATCGTCTTTGCTTTCCCAGGCGGTTCCATAAATACGCTGGAGCATCGGGCGATGTTCATCACCGCGCCAATAGGCGCCGGCAACGTTGAGCAGTTTGATGGCTGTCGGATTAATTTGAGCGGTGCTTTCAACGTGGGGACCCTTGCAGAGGTCAACGAAGTTGCCGGAACGATAAATCGTAATCGGAACTTTTTGATCGGTTGGGTTGCCGTCGTCGTCCAGGTTGCCTTGTTCCAAGCCTTCAATCAGCTCGATTTTGTAAGGTTGATCCGCGAACATCTTTTTGGCTTGATCAGCGCTGATTTCTTCGACTTTAAATTCTTCTTTACTCTTGATCAGCTCTTGCATTCGCTTTTCGATTGTAGCAAGGTCGTCAGGAGTGAGCGTTCTCGGCAAGTCAAAATCGTAATAGAAACCATCATCAATGGCAGGACCGATAGCAACTTTGCCATCAGGGAACATTTCCAAAACGGCTTCAGCCATGACGTGGGCAGCCGAGTGGCGGATACGGAAAAGTTGTGACTTAGCGTATTCTTCTTGTTTGGTTGACATAATTCTCCATCCCGGTTGTTTTTTGAGATTTTTGAAGGGGCTTTTCGTACAACGGGTTAAAACAAAAAGACCCTCGCCTGGGGCGAGAGATCTCTCACGCGGTTCCACCCAGATTGCTTCTTTAGGAATGAAGCATCTCATTGTGCCGATAACGGGGCAACCGTTCACCTTAGTGGGCCAATAGCCGTTCAGGATCTTGCTGGCAGGGGGTTTTCGGAAGCTTGCCTAAACCGGTTCACACTATCCCGATCTCACTGATAGACAGAGGGCAACTTAATCTTCCTGCTTTAACGCATTGCGGTAAATATAATGCTTTTTAATGTGAAATGCAAGGGGTTTTAGAAGCAGGAAGAAATTCTCCTTTATAGAATAAAGCAAGGTTTTGCCTAATAAATTAACCGGTTCTCTTTGCTCCTTGCCTTGCTTCCCTGTATTCTTGCATTCTGTCCGGGATGCAATTTGCATTTCGATAAAAATGGTATACTTGAGGCAATAAAGATCAATAAACTTATTCATCTTTTTGTAAGCTTGGAGATTGAGAGGAATTTATTATGGCAAGAAAACCATCCGGAAGCCTGTTGTCTTCCTATAGAAAGAAAAAACGCAACAATCGCTCTGTGCTGATTATTGTTGCAGCCATTCTGGTTGTCGCCGGTTTGGTAGTCCTGGCACTCTGGGCTTTTGGCGCAATTGGTGACGGCCCCGGCTTGTTCTCCACCAAAACCCCTACCCCTACTGCGACTTTTACCCCCACCCCGGTTACACCATCCCCAACGGCGACAATTACGGGAACACCAACCGATACACCGACCATTACGCCTACTCCAACGCAAGACGGTCCTTCTGATTACATTGTTCAGGCAGATGACTTCACCTGTGCCGATATTGCCGAGAAGTTCAATGTTGACCTCGAAGTTTTCCTCTATGTCAATGGCATGGGTTTAGGTGATTCTTGTATCATCCGTGAAGGCCGCTTGATGAAGATCCCGGCTCCCTGGCAACAGATGCCGACCTCAACGCCGGTTCCCACCGACTTGGCTCCCGGCACAATTATCGACTATTATGTCGAACCCGGTGCGACGCTGGCGTCAATCGCCAACTATTTCCGCTCCACTCCGGATCAAATCATCGCAGAGACGAATAAATACCGCTCGGCAAATGGCATTACCCTTTTGCTGACGGAGAATACACCCTTGAGAATGGGCGATCTGCTGAAGGTTCCTGCTAATATTGCCACACCGGTTCCCAGTGCTACAGCAACCCGAACGGTTACCCCATCCGCACCGTAATTGCCTAATCAATAGAAGCAAAAAGGCTGTCGATAAAAACGACAGCCTTTTTTATTACCCAGATAAAGGGAAATTTAGTTTCTGTAGCTCAATCTGCTTAATCATCAAAGCCAGAACGACAATAAATTTCTTCACCGTCAATAATAAAACCGAGGTTGTAGCCGTCATATACTTCAGACATAGGCCATTTTTGATTCAGGGCTTTGTTCTCCTGATGGAGTTCGGCAGCTCGCGCTCTTGAAAAATTCTTATCCAACCAGTTTGAATCAGATTGATGCGCAAAGCGTTGGTCAATTTTCGCCGCCCGACAAACCATCACTTTTTCCAAATTGGATTGTATTTTTTCGGGCAAACTTCCGGAATTCAACATCTGATAAAGATAGGGGTCGGCATCTGTCGAGAGTTCCTGTGCCAGATAGGCGTAATCCAGATCTTCGCCCTCAAGAGCGCGTTCGAGGTTGTGCTGTGCTAAAACCTGATCCACATTGACCAGCGCCAGCGTGCCGCTGAAGAGAACCAGAGCAACAAGCAGAACCAAAGCCAGACGTTTAAACCCGCCGCGCAGTTCCATGGCAAAGAGCGAAAGCAAAATTGCAGCGAGGAAGAAGAGGAAAATCTGAGGGATAAAGCGGTGAACGGTCAATCCATAGGCATTAACGTACATGCCAACCCGTTTGAAGGCAGAAACCAAAATTACGCCAACCTGTAGCAGTAAGAGCGCACCTAAAATTGAAAAAATGCGCTTCTGAGGCGGCAATGCCCGTTTGGTGAAAGAGGCTAAAGCGTAATAGACAATCCCGGCAATGCCAGCGACGGTCAGCAGTTCGTTAAAACCACGCGTGGCATATTCGGCATAGGTGAAACCCTCAAAGCTGATATTGGCTTCACCGGCAAAAAGATATTGAAATTGAATGACTAAAAAGAAGCCGAAGAGCAAGTTGAGGCTGACCAAGGCGATGCTCGTTTCGATCATTCCGAGGAAGGGTTTGATGAGAGGCTTGTCTTGCTTAAGATCCATCGGTTTAGATTTGAAATACAAACCCAGCCAGACCCCGGCAGCCAGTAGCCAGCTAAAAAAGAGCGTTAGCAAGATACGGCTAAAGGCTTGATCGAGCAAGTCGTTTTTTAACCAAACGGTCAAAGAATCCAGGCGGCTCTCAAAAACCGCATCGGCAAAAGAGAAAAGTATGCTGAAAACGATAATCAGAGGGATTGTAATCAAAATGCCTTTCAGAACGCCTGAAAGCGCTTTTTTCTCTGTGCTCTTTTCCGCCATGTCTTGCTTGCCGCGAATTGTCTGGAGCACAAGCAGGGGAAAACCGGTGAAAAAACTTACAACTGCCATTGAAGCAGTTTTGAGGTACTCCCTCAGGCGAAACTGCCCCCATAGCCCGTTGATAAAATCGGCACTCAATAAGACGAGTGTGAGCAATGTGGCAAAAACAGAGATGAGGACCGTGTAAGTCTCGTCACGAAAAGCGAGGATACTGCTTAAGGCAAGTGTAATCAGGCTTAAGCCGGTTGCGCTCCCTTTTATTTTTTGCCCCTGAAGGGCTGTGTTGAAAAAGTAGACTCCAGAAATGATTATTATAGAAAGCGGAAAGCGCAGACTGATTTGATTGACATTCCACCAGACGAGCATTAACAAAGCTCCGCCAAGAATCAAGCTCAAAAATGTCAGCCCGGGATGCCTTAGGGTTTTTTCCGGTGTGGGGGTGTTGTCGATTTTCGAATCATTCCCTTCGGACTGAAAATTGTTATTTAATTCTTGTATATTTTCTTCTTGGTTCATTCTAAATCTCTCCTTTTTGATTGGAAGATACTGCATCGCAAGCCCTAAGGTGAGCGACTTAGCCTAAGCATAGTCCGCCCCTGCTCTCAAAA
>JAGOIM010000163.1 GCA_017995665.1 Anaerolineaceae bacterium
TCTTAGCCCTCGACCCGGATGCTGCCGGCCAAAAAGGCACCTTGCGCGGCTTGGAAACCGCCCGAAAAGTAATGGATCAGGAAGAACATTTCACCTTTGACTCGAAAGGTTTGCTTAAGATTGAACGCTCGATGAAAGCCGACATCCGGGTAACAACCTTGCCGGATGGGAAAGATCCGGATGAAATTGTTTTCGAAAACCCGGAGCTTTGGCGCAAAATTATCAGTGATGCCCAGCCGGTTGTCAATCATGTGATGGATAGCCTGGCTTTTGGCAAAGATTTGGCAGACCCAAAAGTCAAACGCGAAATTGCAGAGGAAGTTTTGCCCCTAATTGAGGATGTGAACAGTCAGGTTGAACGCGAGGCTTACCGCCAACGCCTGGCTGCCTTGCTGCGCTTGGATGCCCGAAGTTTGGTGTTAAATTCTGCCCTTGTTTCGCATGACCGCCGCAAGCGACACGAAAGCCGCGAGCAAAACATCGCCTCACAAGTAAAAACGCCAATTGCCTTTGCGGCTAAAAATCGCCAACATGAGGAATTCACAATTCAATTTTTGCTTGCCGAACCGGAATCGCTTTATTTGCTCAATCGAGCCTTGGCGCAATTTGAGCTAACGGAGCTGAGCGTTGATGATTTCCAGGAAGGCGACCTGAGGCACCTCTTCATTTTGGTTAAACAAGCTCTTGCCCAAGACGATTATGAACCGGTTGATTATGTAGAAATGAATCTGGCCGAGGATTTCGCCCTGCCTCAATTGAGTGCAAGTGAGAGCCAATCGCTCTCGGAGACGCAGTCGAAACAATTCAAAGACCGTCTTCGCAGCATATTGCTTTTACGCCAAAACAAGATGGAAGACCGCACACGCGAAATTTACTTCTTACAGAATGAAGCCGAAGAAAAGACCTATACAAACGAGGAAGCCAATTTGCTTTATGTCGACTTGATTGAAACTCGCCGCAAAATTGACTTCGCACTCCAAAGCCCCGAATCAGGTGGTTCGGGACTTATCCGGCGCATTCCACGCGTTAACAAAACCAAAAGGAGACCCAATGGCAGCGCAAAATGATAAAGAGAAAGATTTTGACCGGGAAGAACTCTCCGATTTGAGCAATGAATTTGATAACGATCCGATTCAGCTCTATCTCCGCGATATTACGCACACCAAGTTGTTGAATGCTGACGAAGAATTCAAACTCGCTATCATGGTTCAGGCAAAAGAACAATTGGTGCTCTATGCAAAGGATGAGCTCGGGCTGGATGTGGAATGTATTTTTAAGGATATGTGCACAACTTGGGAACAAGTGAAGCGAGATGCCTCTCGTTTGCATTATCATGAGCCTGATTTGCGCGAAATAATGAGCGAAGCGGCTGCTTTGAATCAGGCAGAAGTTTATCAGAGCAATTCTGCTATGCGTAATTATCTAAACGACCCGCGCTGGGGCACCGACAAACATTGGGAAGTCTTGGCAAGAGATTTGGTTCGCTTCTTTATGGATGCTTATTTGTTGCCTCCGGAATGGCTCAAGGAGATTATTGCAAAATTAGATCAAAAAGAAGACGATTGCCTTGAAGATTCCATGCTGGCAGCCATCCCTCCCAAAGCCGATCTCGAAGAGAGAATCCGCCAGGTTCAGGAGAATGCAGAATGGGCCACAAAACAATTCGTCGAATTCAACCTCCGTTTGGTTGTCAGCCTTTCCAAACCCTATCGAAACCGCGGTGGCGGGATGATGGATTTGATTCAGGAAGGCAATCTGGGTTTGCTTCGGGCGATTAGCAAGTTTGACCCATCCAAAGGCTTTCGTTTCAGCACCTATGCCACCTGGTGGATTCGCCAGTCGATGGGCCGCTACATCATGGACAACGCCCGCACAATTCGGATTCCGGTGCATGTCGTGGAACAAATCAGTAAGTTGGTGAAAGTTCAGCACGATTTGCTCCAAACGCTGGGCAGAGAGCCTACTTTTGCAGAAATCGCCCTGAAATCCGAATTTTTGTCTGCTGAAGATCAGGAAGAACTTCAAAAACTGGATGGCAATCGCGATTTGGCATCACCCGCCCTGGTGCATCGCTGGGATGAGGCAACGCAAAAAGTTGAATCAGTTTTCAAATCAACAGAAGAACCGGTTTCACTCGAAAGCCCGGTTGGCGATTCGGAAGATGGTGTTCTGGGTGATTACATCCGGGATAATGAAATTGAAGAACCAATCGAGGAAGTCTTGCGCGATTCGCTTCGCGGAACAATTCGGGAAACTTTAAACGCTTTGCCCGAGCGTCAGCGCGAAATTTTGGAATTGCGCTTTGGCTTGGTTGACGGACATTATCATACGCTTGAGGAAATAAGCCAAAAATTTGGTCTGACCCGTGAAAGAATCCGGCAATTGGAGTCTTCTGCCCTGCGACGTCTTCGCGACCCTGCCAGAAGCAACCCTTTGCAAGATTTTGTTGACGAAGATTAGAAATTTTGAATTGCTCTCATTCCTGAATTGAGATATTGATGACATACCGAAGCAGCTTTTATCAAAATCCGGCCGATTTCCTTGACCGGACGCTGGAAATATTGGCAAAGGACGAAACGAAGAATAATTTAATCTTAGGTTTGGCTTTTAGATTAAAAGAAAACCCTCAGGCTTATGGCAAATTGAGTCCGCTGATGGTTAGCGTCAGCGATGAAAACGGCGAGCTTTGTGCGATTGGTCTGATGACGCCGCCTTTTGCGATGGTTGTTCAGAGCGAACCGCTCAACCACGATGCGCTTGAGATTTTAGCAATGGATTTGCAATTGGAAGGCTGGCAATTGCCGGGGGTTAATGGTTTGGCAGAAGTTAGTGACAATTTCGCGCGCATTTGGCAGGCTAAGACAAAGCAAAAAGCTGAATTGATTGAACGTTTGCGTGCTTACGAGCTAAGAGAATTGAAAAAGATTGATTATCCAGCCGGAAAAATGCGCATCGCCGAAGAAAAGGATGCGCAAATGGCTTGCTACATGCTTAATGCAATGCAGGAAGAGTCCGTTCCCGGGCCGAGGAGAGATTTGACGGTCGAGGGTTCTCTGGAAAGCATCCGCAAGAAGCAAAGTTTCTTTTGGGAAGTTAAGGGAGAAATTGTTGCCAGTCTGCTTGCCAAGCGTCCCCAAATCAAGGGCATTTGTATAAGTGGTGTCTACACCCTTCCCGAACATCGCCGAAAGGGCTATGCTCGGGCTTTGGTAGCCGAAGCTTCCAAGGCAATGCTCGCCCGCGGTTATGAATTTACCAATCTTTTTACCGATTTGGACAATCCCACCAGCAACAAGATCTATCAGGAAGTCGGCTATAAGCCGGTCTGCGATTATCATCTTTTTTCGTTTAAAGAATTTTGATGTAGGGCTAAAGGAAATTATGGTAGGGCGCGATTGAATGGGCTTTTTACCTCTTGATTCTTAAGCGGCGCGCCCATTCAATCCGCCGTTCGAGTACGGCATTTGCATACTC
>JAGOIM010000027.1:0-6884 GCA_017995665.1 Anaerolineaceae bacterium
ACCGGCTACTGCGTTATTTTCCCCGTTCGCGACGCAATCAAACACCTTGGTTTGGATTCCACCAAGATGACCGCCTCAATTCAAGGCTTTGGCAATGTTGCCCAATATGCTTCCATTGGCTTCATCGATTTTCTCGGTGGTAAAGTTGTCTGTGTTTCTTGCTGGGACCGCAATGACAAAAAATCTTACACCTTCTATAAAGCAGATGGCATCGACCCCAACTTCTTGAAGACCATTACCGACCAATATGGCACAATCGATAAAGAAAAAGCCGCTGCTGCCGGTTACACCATCGAAGATGGCGACGCCTGGATTAGCAAAGACGTTGACGTCCTCATCCCGGCTGCTCTTGAAGGCCAGATCAATGCTGAATCTGTCAAGAAAATTAGCAAACAGGTTAAGATTCTTGCCGAAGCCGCAAACGGCCCTACCACCCCCGATGCCGATCAGACTTTGATTGATAACGGCATTTTCTTGATTCCCGATTTCCTCTGCAATGCCGGTGGCGTTACAGTTTCTTACTTTGAAGGCGTTCAGAACGATCAGAACTTCTACTGGTCCAAAGAAGAAGTCAACCAACGCCTCGATCACAAAATGACCGAAGCTTTCGCATCTGTTTTGAACATGTCCTTGGACAAAAAAGTTTATATGCGCGACGCTGCCTACATGGTCGCCATTGACAAAGTTGTCAAAGCCATGAAACTGAGAGGCTGGGTTTAGTCTTTAGACTAATCACATAACTATTAGACAAGCCGGTGTACTAAACACCGGCTTGTTTTGTTAAAGCACAAGGATACTCAGGGTTTAATTGTCAAATTATTGAAAACGGTACCAGGATAGGGAAGCAGAAGGTCAAGCGCTTAGCGCATTGCCTTTCGCCAGCCGTTGGCAACTGCTTCATCTTCGGTGCAAAACCAGCGTTCGCCTTTTTCGGGTGATATTACCGTTTGCTCGTAGTTTTGCTGTCCGGGGATGTGGTAAATTTTTTCTTTAGAATTTACCGAGATGTTCCCTTTTATGTCACAACCCGGTTTTTGCTCGGTGCACCCTTGGGGACAAGCGAACACAATGACCTCGGGCAAAGCTGTCTCTGGTGGCACGGGAGTCTCTGTTTTTGTCGGTGCAATCGTTTTAGTTATTCTGGCTGTTGCGGTGCGTGTCGGAGCTTTCGTTTTAGTTATTGTGGCTGTTGCAATCTGTGTCGGTGCTTTCGTTGAGGTAGCAGTTTGCACGGGAGACTGGCTTTCTCCAGGCGTTTCTGTCGGTAACAGGGTTTCAACAAATTTGGGTTCGTTTCGTTCGATGCCACCGCTCTTCGCCTTATTTTCATCAGGGTTGAGGAGTTCGCTTTGAGTGTTCTTTGGAAGAGTTTCCTCTAAACGGTCTTCGTTCCCGTTAATTTCAACCGATTTGTTTTTATTGGTGGCAAAGCTGTTAAAACTAGAACAACAAGCGCAAAAGACAAACATAACCAAAAAGATGATAATCAATCTTGGTTTCTTATGGGGTTTTTGTATCTTCACCATTCAAAGCCTCGCTTGTTTAGAGTAAAGAATTCTCGGATATTAGTGTTTTATAACACATTAAGTATACTATGGATGAGGAAACGCTGAAAAAAACCGCCGTAAATCGGTGGTTTTACTTTTAAAAGCTTTGCTTAATCACCTGAGTTTCCCATTTTTACTAAAAAAGCATTTTTCAACGAGGAAGAAGATGATTTTCAGGGTACTAAAATCAGAAACTTCGATTGAATCGAAAGTAGGGCGAGGTTGAAAGGGCTTTGAGCATTGAAATTGGCTTACTTTACGGCCTTTCAACCCGCCTGCATTTCGGGTCCATAAAATATACATTACAAAATCACCCGTACTCATGATCCATAATTCAGATTTCTGACACCTTAGTTAGGCTCGCAAAGGCGGACATCGTGCCCGAACGAAGTGGGTGGTATTGAAAATGGGAAACTCAGCTTCTATGGATGAGGAAATCGCAGAAAAAAACCACCGAAAAATCGGTGGTTTTGCTTTTCTAATCTTTGCTTATTCATCCTGAGGATCTTGACTTTCAGGAGGTTCAGGCTTTGAATTTGCCTTTTTCCCTTTTTGTGCGCTATAAACAAAATAAGCCGTCACTCCAACAGCCGCGAGAGCCAAAAGCCAGAGCCAGTTATAGGAGCTGGCAGAAGATTCCTGATCGCTTGATTCTTCACTCGCGGTTGGACTAAGGCTGAGGGCAAGGGTCACCGTCGGCGATGGGCTGGGCGTGAAAGTCGGGCTTGGCGTTGGCGTTTCCGTTGGGGGTGCCTGGGTTGGTGTTAAGGTAGGCGGAGGGGTTACGTCCAAAAAGAGCAATTGCCCGGGGTAGATAACGCTGGTTGCAGTCAAATAGTTCCAGCTCATCAGATCGCTTAACGAAATGCCATACAAATTGGCAATCCATTCCAAATTTTGCCCGTCAGCCACCGCATGATAATACTTGCCGTCTGCTCCCGGGGTGAGCCTTTGCAGTGGCGTAAGCGGCAGCGGTGTGGGCGTTGGTGTCTGATCTGGACCTTTAATGATGACCTTTTGCCCAATAGAAAGCGTCGAGTTCGCCTGAAGGTAATTCAATTCGAGAATTGTCGCCAATGGGACGCTATAAGCTTCAGCGATGGTGGAAAGATATTGATATGCCTGAACCTCGTGGACAATCTGTCCGTTTGCATCAGGCGTGGCACGAACAACGCTGCCGAGTTTTGTCGGAGTAGCAAGTCCACTTGAATTTGGTCCCTTGATAATCAGTTTATCTCCGGGCCAAAGCACATAATTACTGGCCAGGTTATTCCAAGCGAGGATGTCGTTGATGGTTACACCATAGGCAACGGCAATTGCCCAAAGGCTTTGCCCAGTTTTAACTTCGTGAAGGTAATTTCCATCTTTATCGGCTTCAACTTTTTCGACCGGCGTAACAATTCCCCATCCGCCAGTACCTCCGCCGGGAGTTCCGCCGCCGCCGGTAGGAGGGGTGGAATCGCAAGCGGCGCCTGAAATGTAAGCGGCTTGCAAAATGTAATAAGTAAAACCCCGCGAATCCGTTGCCGCACCGGCACCGACATGGCAATAATTTGAATCGGTAGCGGGACGCATATGGTCATAGTCTGCCCACATCAGCATAATTTGGTCAATCGTCCCACCGGCGGCATAGGCAAAATTTTCGGTGGCATAAACCTTGGCACCGGCGCCATAACCGGCAGCCGAAATTCTTCCGGCAACATTGCCAATATGCCATGAAAGTTGCTGATCGGCCATAATCTGGGCTGTCGATTGCGCCACAGAATTGATGATTGCGTTTTCAATCAATGGAGCCAAACCGTAGGACATCCGCAGAACGTTCATCGCCGCGATGAGCTGAGAGGCGCTAACCTGCATCAACGGTTTTTCGTGTGCTTCAGCCTGAACCGGCGAAACCGCAAAAGGCGAAAGCAAAGTCGCCAAAACGATTATCAATAGTAGCAGAAATGATTTCTTACGTTGCATATATCATTAATACCATATTTTTGAGAAGCCGTGATTCGAACTTGGTATGCTGACCCCCGCACACTGTATACCGATTTCCCCTTGCACATCACTAATGCTTGTGGTATAAAATGCATTTAACAGCCCTTGTGGCACTCTTATCCAGAGAGGTGGAGGGACCGGCCCTACGAAACCTCGGCAACCAACCTTGTGTATGGTGCCAAATCCGGCAGAACAATCTGGAAGATGAGAGGCTTATGCAGATTTAGCGAAATGCCCCTCACTTGCAGGGGCATTTTTTATAACCTGAGGAGGTTTACTTGTCTACAACTTTTATGAAATCACCTAAATATCTGTTCACATCAGAATCTGTGACCGAAGGTCATCCTGATAAAATTTGTGATCAGATCAGCGACGCTATCCTCGACGCAATGCTTGCCGAGGACCCCAACAGCCGGGTTGCCTGCGAAACCGCTATCAAAACCGGTTTTGTTCTCACCTATGGCGAAGTTACCACCAAAACCTATGTCGATATCGACTCGCTGGTGCGTGAGGTTGTCAACGGCATCGGCTACGATCGTGGCAAAAAAGGCTTCGACGGTGCTACCTGTGGCGTTTTGACCGCACTTGCCAATCAATCCGGCGATATTGCCATGGGCGTTGACCGTGGTGGAAAACCCGAAGATCGCACTTATAGCGAAGAATATATTGCCGCCGGTGGTGCCGGTGACCAGGGCATGATGTTTGGTTATGCATGTGACGAAACCAAAACCCTGATGCCCATGCCAATTTATTATGCCCACAAGCTGACCCGCCGCATGGCAGAGGCCCGTAAAGATGGCACCCTCAAATGGATGTATCCGGATGGCAAAAGCCAGGTTACCGTTGAATATCACTTCGGGAAACCGGTTCGCATTCATACCATCGTTATTTCCAGCCAGCATGCCGATCAATTTGAAGGCGTTGAGCTGAGCAACGAACGAATTCGCGCAGACATCATTGAACATGTCATCAAAGCCACCATCCCAGCTGAACTGATTGACGGCGAAACCAAAATTTACGTCAACCCAACCGGTCGTTTTGTTATTGGTGGACCAATGGGCGACGCCGGTTTGACCGGTCGCAAAATTATCGTCGATACCTATGGCGGCATGGGTCGTCATGGCGGCGGTGCATTCAGCGGGAAAGATCCCACAAAAGTTGACCGTTCCGCTGCCTATGCAGCTCGCTGGGTTGCCAAAAATGTGGTTGCAGCCGGTTTGGCTCACCGCTGCGAAGTTCAACTCTCCTATGCGATTGGCGTTCCCGAACCCTTGAGCATCAACGTTGAAACCTTCGGCACCGGCACAGTCGACGACGAGAAAATCGCCGAAGCAATTAGTCAGGTCTTCGATTTGCGCCCACGTGCAATCATCCGCGACCTCGACTTGCTCCGCCCAATCTATCGCCAGGTTACCAATTACGGACACTTTGGCCGGGACGATGTGGACCTGAGCTGGGAAAGAACCAACAAAACAGACGAACTTCGCCAGGCAGTTGGTCTCTAATTTTTAGATTTTCTGATTTACAAAGGACGGTTTTGCCGTCCTTTGTTCTTTAAGAATTAAATCCATTCCTGCCCCGATATTTTGAAAATTGAATCTCACCAAACCGAAAAGCTCGGGTATAATTGCCACTCACACGGAGAGATGCCAGAGTGGTTGAATGGGACGGTCTCGAAAACCGTTGTAGGGCTAGTCCCTACCGTGGGTTCGAATCCCACTCTCTCCGCTCTTTTTTATTAAGCGCAAAGGTCAGCCAATGGAAATTCGTGAAATTGATCAAAGTTGGAAGGGGAAGTCTTTCCTCTTTCGCTACACAAGCAATGCCCATTATCAGCTGAGCATCGTAGAGACAAATCAGGAAGTTAATTTCCTCCTCAGGCGCCTCCCACTCCCGAAAGAAATTGAAAAAAGCTTTGAAAGCAGCCTTTTTTCTGACTGGCTAATCAATCCGAAAGTATATGGCGCTTTTGAGGGCGAAGAATTGCTCGCATTCGTAGAAGTATCCGATGAAGATTGGAACAATCGCCTCAGAATTGCCAATTTATGGGTTGCCGAAGGGCATCGCTATCAGGGAATCGGAAAATTGCTGATGGCTAAGGTGCTTGAACTTGCCAAAGCAGGTGGAAAGCGCGCAATCGTCCTCGAAACACAAAGCTGCAACGAGCCAGCAATTCGTTTTTATCGCGCCTGTGGCTTCTCTTTAATCGGCTTGGATAGCATCCATTATCAAAATGACGATATCCAGCGTGGTGAAGTCAGGCTTGAGTTTGGTTTGAAACTGATTTAGCCAAAGGGATAAAACCCGATCAGCCTTTCCAAATTTATCGGCGAATTTCTCCAATGCCCATTTTTTCAAAAAGCAAAACGCTGCCGGACGAAATCCACAAACCAATCAAACCGTATCTGATGAAACGCAAAACCATGCTGAGCAAGCCCAAGTCTTTTGGGAAAAGCACACCCAAACCAAAATAAAGCGCCACTACGCCGGCCAAGCCAACCAAAAAGCGAACAACTTTTTGCCATCTACCTTGCTTACTCTGTAAGATGCCTTTTTTATCCTGCAAAACAAAGAATCCGCCCAACATTCCCAACCAAAGAGCACTCAGATTTATCGCCCAATCCAGCTTGAAGGGGTCAATCTCCGGCTCGCGCAGCAACCATTCTGCATCAGGTTGCCAACTGGAATGAATCAAGCGAAGCAAAACCGGCAAAGCAATCATCAGAGCCGAACTAAGCACAGTCAGCCATAGCTTTTTCTTCAAAGAAGCCTTATTGAGATAGCCCCGAATTGCCGGAAGGTTACGGTTGAAAAGCCAGAGCAAAAGGAAAGCCATAATCCAGCCCAATAAAACGTCGCTAATAAAATGCACCGCTAAAACCAAACGCGAGAAACCAATCAGAAAAATCAAGATCCCCAAGAGCCAATTGACCCACTTCTTCTTCATTTCAATTGCCGTTTGCCCCCAAACCGCCGCTGAATTCATGGAGTGACCGGAAGGCAAACCGAAAGAGCCGTGAGATTCTCCGGGTGTTAGCTTGTCGCTCATCCAATAAGGTCGCGGGCTTGCGAAAAGCATCTTAAAAAAGCCGTTAAAAAAGCCACCACCAAGCAGCACCACCCCAATTCTCACACCCATCATGGCATCCACACACCAATAAATCAGAGGCATGAAAACGACGTAAAAGGTTTCAGTGCCCAGATTGGTGATCACCATCCAAATTGGCTTTAAAGCGATGAATAATTGTTGAATTGCTTCAATAATTGGAAGTTCGAACTGATGAATCATAGGAGCTCCTTTAGAAACAGAATGGGCTAATTATACTTAATAATCCGGGGAGCGGGGAGCGG
>JAGOIM010000027.1:6984-12327 GCA_017995665.1 Anaerolineaceae bacterium
AGGGTAGGCGCCCGCGCCTTCCTTCAAACCTCAAACAGATGAGCGACAACAAAAAACAGTCCCCTTCTTAAAAGAGGACCGTTTGCTTTCTTATTCGGAGCTTAGGAAAAAAGATTGCTTTAACTGATATCTTTCTGTTACCTGCTTTCCTATTACCTGTTTCCTGATTTCCTGTTACTCGTTTCCTGACCAGCTATCCTTTTTTGCGCATTTTGCCTGTTAGGGAAACACCCTTTTTGTTGGGCTTAGCTTCCCAGATTTCCTCAGCAACGGGTGCCCATTCCTCAGCAGCCATCACACATTTACTGCAATAATCACGAGCGCTTTCGGGAGCCATCAGGTCAGTTGAATGCGCACCACTTTCTTCGATAAGCCTTGCGAGTGCATAAGGATTGTCACGAACAGGGCAGGGACGCAACATGTTTTCGTTGAAGGGTTGCGCATTTCGATATGCCATGAAGAGCGGGGATTTGTAAGCTTCCAATAAGGTTTTTTCTCGAATATTTGAGTCAGAATAATGCACAAAGGCACAAGGTTCCACATCACCATTAGCATTGATGTGTAAAAATCCACGGCCACCGGCAACACAACCACCAACCGCATCGCCATCATTCCAGAAATCCATAGTGAAAATCGGTTTGGTTTTACGGTATTCTGAGATTTTTTCGTACATGAACTTGCGCTGAGCCGCATTCGCAATCAGATCAACAGGGGCACCCTCTCCAACCGGCATATAGGTGAAGAACCATGCAAATTTAGCGCCCATATCAACCATGGCATCAAAGAATTCTTCGCTACCAATCGAGTCAACGTTTTGGCTGGTATAACAACAGGAGGTGCCAAAGAGAAGTTTTCGATCTTTAAGCCGTTTCATAGCGCTAACTACCTTTTGATAAGTACCATCACCACGACGGGAGTCGGTTTCATCTTCAAAGCCTTCAATGCTGATAGCCGGAACAAAGTTTTTGACGCGTAAAATTTCATCAGCAAAAGCATCATCAATCAGTGTGCCATTCGTGAAAGCAAGGAATGCGCAGTCGGGATGTTTCTCACAAAGACGGATAATATCAGCTTTGCGGACAGTTGGCTCACCGCCTGAATACAGGTAAACATAGGTACCAAGTTCCTTTCCCTGGCGGATAATGTCATCCAACTCGTCAAAGGTGAGGTTCATTTTGTTGCCATATTCTGCCGCCCAACATCCGGTACACTGCAAATTGCAAGCACTGGTCGGGTCCATCAGGATTGCCCAGGGAATATTGCATTGCTGTTCATCCTGAAGTTTGGATGATAAGGGGCTACCAACGACAGTACCGTTAATAACGGCTGTTTCAACCAATATTCTTCGCTGCCCGTCATCAATATCGGTCCAAAGGCTACGAACAAGCTGCGACCAATTATTATCTGGATCATCAATTGCTTTTCTGATACCTTTTGCCTGAGACTGGATTGCGCCATTTGTGTCAATCTTTTCCAGCAAGTCAAAGGCTTTGAAGATATTATTCTCAGGGTCTTTGTCTAAATAATCATAGAGTTGTAGAACTGCGTTACTTTTTATTTTATCTGCAATTTTCATCTTTAGAGTTTCCTTTTCTTATGTTTATTCTTAATAAAATAAACAAAAAAAGCGGTTAATTCAATTGATAAAAACTGAGAATTACTCAAAATTTGGAGGGATTGGAAAATTCAACCTATACAAAAAGCTAAAAGCTAAGCTTGGGTTTAAATTTCTCCTAAGGGAAAGGCACCCAGGTCCTCAAAAATTCCTTGTAAACGGTCAACCTCTTTATCCACATCTCCCTCCATCTTATCCCAAATGAATTTAATGATAAAGCCCAAAAAAGAAAAACAATAAAAATTGGCTACCATTTCAAGCGTTTCTTCCGAAGCGGAAGGCGCTTCTGGCCGGCTTTTTAGCAATTTCAGAAAAATTGGCTGGGTTACAACGAGGATTTGCCTTTCAATTCTTTCGCGAGGAAATGAATTGAACACATGATAGACGATTTCGGGGTTTGCCTGCATCTTGAACAGGAGCGCTTTTAAGACATCATACAAGTTGTCAGTCGGTTTCTTATCCCGCATCAAGTTTTCTTCTTGTGCTTTTAACCAAGCATCAAGCAGGTCATAAATATCTCGAAAATGGTAATAGAAAGTGTTTGGGCTAATCTCGCAACGAGAAACCAAAGCCAAAATGGTGATCTTATCAAAAGGCATTTCGACTAGCATATCCTGAAAAGTTTGAATTATCGCTTTTCGGGTGAATTGTGCCATATATTTCTCCTGTAATTTATCACTCGCGCTAATAGTTTTATTATACCATTGAACATCTTATACCTCTCATTCCACCGCCCAATCTAAATGCTCCGACTGGAACAAAATTAACCTGTAAAAACTGGCTCATCGAAGCCGCTTATCGCATGATTCAAAACAACCTTGACCCTGCTGTTACCGAAGAGTCCGATTGCCTCGTTATCTATGGTGGGCGCGGCCAAGCTGCCCATTCCACAGCAGCCATCACACATTTACTGCAATGATCACGAGCGCTTTCGGGAGCTATCAAGGCATAGAATACGAACTGCTTGCTTCGACAAGCCTTACGAGTGCATAAGGATTGCAACACTCCAGGCAAGGCAAAGCCAACCCTTCTTTAATCAATCAATCGCGTTACACCCAACCAAAGTATGATACTTGACGGTTCTCAGATGCGAGGAGTACAATCACCCAAATGATCTATATTCATAAAAATTAAATGAAACATAAAACACTTAACATGAATAAAGAAAAGGAGCGAATATGGGTATTTTAAGTGGGAAAACAGCAATTATCACAGGTGGTGGAAGAGCTGTTTTAAAAGATGGCCGATGTGGATCCATTGGTTATGGCATCGTTACAGCCTATGCAAAAGAAGGCGCCAATATTGTCATCACCGGCCGCAATGTGAACAAGCTTGAAGAAGCTAAAGAAGAAATAGAACGGCTTTATGGTGTAAAAGTTCTCCCCATCCAAGCCGATGTGAGCGCAAACTCAGATAACGAGGCTGTGGTGCAGAATGTGGTGCAACAGACAATAGACACTTTCGGCAGCATTGATGTGCTGATTAATAACGCTCAGGCTTCAGCTTCCGGGGTTACTTTGGCCGAGCATACCACCGAGCAGTTTGATTTGGCCCTCTACTCTGGCCTTTATGCAGCCTTCTATTACATGAAAGCTTGCTATCCCCACCTGGTAAAAACAAAAGGGGCTGTAATCAATTTCGCCTCCGGTGCTGGACTTTTCGGAAACTATGGTCAATGTGCCTATGCAGCCGCCAAAGAAGGTATCCGTGGTCTAAGCCGCGTCGCAGCCACCGAATGGAGCAAAGATGGCATAAATGTTAACATCATTTGCCCATTAGCCTGGACAGCACAACTGGAAAATTTTGCGACCCAGTATCCGGAAGCCTTTAAGCAAAATGTCCACACACCTCCTATGGGTCGTTTTGGAGATGCCGAATTGGATATTGGGCGTGTCTGCGTGCAGTTAGCCACTCCCGATTTTAAATATATGTCCGGTGAAACACTTACCCTTGAAGGTGGTTTGGGTCAACGCCCTTAGACAGCTTAAGGTCTGTGTATCAACCTTACAATCAAAAGCCCGCCTGCATAAGCAAGTGGGCTTTTCTTCTATTGCAGTAAGGAACCTTCCGAAAAATTAACAAAACACGATTGCATGAATAAATTTTTGGTTGGATTACTCTGAACCACTTGCCTCGTTCGTTTTTTAGCTTCCTTTACTGCCATTGCTAACTCGATTCCACTTTCATTTGAACAAAGGCATCCCTCTCCAAAGTCCAGCATCAATCGGTTATAATTCTACATAGAAACAATAATTTAACTTTGGAGGCTCACCCTATGTCCGGACCAAGAGAAGTACATGCTCCGACTGGAACAAAATTAACCTGTAAAAACTGGCTCATCGAAGCCGCTTATCGCATGATTCAAAACAATCTTGACCCTGCTGTTGCCGAAGAACCCGATCGTCTGGTTGTCTATGGCGGACGCGGGCAAGCTGCCCGTTCCTGGGAAGCCTATGACGCTATTCTCGCTTCGCTACGCGATCTCAATGAAGACGAAACCCTGCTCGTTCAATCCGGCAAACCGGTCGGCATTTTTCGCACTCATGCCGACGCTCCCCGTGTTTTAATCGCCAATTCTAATCTGGTTCCCCATTGGGCTACTCAGCAACATTTCGACGAACTGTCTGCCAAAGGTCTGATGATGTATGGCCAAATGACTGCCGGTTCCTGGATTTATATCGGCACGCAAGGCATTTTGCAAGGCACCTACGAAACGCTTGGTTCGCTTGCCAAGCAAAACGGCTGGGATACGCTTAAGGGCAAACTCGTCCTTACCGCCGGTTTGGGCGGAATGGGCGGTGCCCAACCTTTGGCTGTTACGATGAACGAAGGTGTGGCGCTGGTTGTCGAAGTTGACCCCGATCGTGCCCAAAAACGGCTTGACACTGGTTACATCGATACCGTTACCGACAATCTCGAAGACGCAATGACTCAGGTTGAAGAAGCGCTTGAACAACAAATACCAAAATCGATTGGCTTGATTGGCAACGCTGCTGATATTCACAGCGAGCTTTTGCTGCGCGGTGTAATTCCCGATGTGGTTACCGACCAAACTTCCGCTCACGACCCGCTCTCTTATGTTCCCTCCGGCATGAGTTTGACCGCTGCTTACCAGCTTCGCCAAAGCGACCCCGAAAAATATATCGAACTTTCACTCAAAACCATGGCAAAGCACGTTGAAGCAATGCTCGGCTTCCAGCAAAAGGGCGCAATTGTCTTTGATTATGGCAACAACATCCGCCAACGCGCCTTAGATCAGGGCGTTAAAAATGCTTTCGACTTCCCCGGATTCGTCCCGGCTTACATTCGCCCCCTGTTTTGCGAAGGCAAGGGGCCCTTCCGCTGGGTTGCGCTTTCCGGCGACCCGGAAGATATCTATCGTACCGATCAAAAATTAATGGAGCTCTTCCCCAAGGATGCCCATTTGCACCGCTGGCTTAAAATGGCTAAAGAACAAGTTCATTTCCAGGGTTTACCCTCCCGCATTTGCTGGCTGGGTTATGGAGAACGCGATATCGCCGGTTTGGCATTCAACGAGATGGTTGCCAATGGCGAATTGAAAGCCCCGATTGTGATTGGACGCGACCATTTGGATGCCGGATCTGTGGCTTCTCCCAACCGCGAAACCGAAGCGATGCTTGATGGCACCGACGCAGTCAGCGACTGGCCTATTTTGAACGCTTTGCTCAATACGGCAAACGGCGCAACCTGGGTCAGCTTCCATCATG
>JAGOIM010000164.1:0-2125 GCA_017995665.1 Anaerolineaceae bacterium
GCCAATTCCAGGTTTGTCTCAAAAAAGGTACGCATGGTACCAATGTCACGCCAATAACCTTCAAAATTGAAACCATAGACGGATTTTTCGCTTTCAATCATATAAGGAATGATGTCACCGCCAAAATCGTCCAGCTTTCGATCTTCCAGTTCAAGCCGTAAAACATCAAGCAAGGTTTCCGTACGGAACATATAAATGCCCATAGAACCCAGATATGGATTTTCAGGATCATCTCGGCTGACTAAATCGGCCAAAACGGCCGGATCTTTTGGCTTTTCAGCAAAACGTGTAATCTGACCGTCTTCATCTCGTTTTAAAATACCAAATCGGAAGGCTTCGTCTTTGGGAACCGGTTGAACGGCAATCGTAACGTCAGCGTTATTTTCAATGTGATAGGCTGCCATTTTGGCATAATCCATGCGATAAAGATGGTCCCCGGCAAGAATCAAGACGTGCTTTGCTCGAGCGCTCCTGATTTCGTGATACTGTTTACGAACCGCATCTGCTGTGCCCTGATACCAGGAGCGACCTAGCATGGTTTGTTCCGCAGCCCAAATTTGAACACTTCCGGAATGGAATTTGTCAAAATTATAGGTTTGCGTAATATGGCGATGGAGGGAAACAGACATAAATTGAGTAAGAACCGAGATTTTATAGATGCCCGAATTGATACAGTTACTGATTGGAATATCTATCAGGCGATATTTCCCGGCAATTGGGACAGCCGGTTTAGCGCGCTCTGCTGTTAGTGGATAGAGGCGCGTACCTTGCCCCCCACCAAGAATCACTGCAAGAATTTCATTTGATTTAGGCATAATTACTCCTTGAGTAAATCCACGAATGTATTTTGTTTTTATAATTTCACCAGGCAGGCCTGGATTATTGCAGTCTTTGTAAAAATTATACCCTTTGATGCTGAACTAGTGTGAGCAATTCCTGTGCAGTTTGCATTGCCTGGGAGCCGCCCGAGCCAAGCATTTCAGCCAGCTCTTTAACCCGCTCCTCCCCATCAATTTCCTGAACTTTTGTCGTTGTGCGTTCGTTATCAGAAAATTTGGTAACTGTAAGGTGTTGATCTCCAAAAGCTGCCAATTGGGGTAAATGGGTAACGCACATCACCTGATGATGTCGGGCTAAATTCCAGAGCATCGAACCGACGGTCATGCCAACCCTGCCACCTATGCCGCTGTCAATTTCATCGAAAACCAGGGTTGGAATTTGGTCGGCTTCGGCTAAAACTTCTTTGAGTGCCAGCATCAGTCGAGATGTTTCTCCACCTGATGCTATTTTAGCAAGCGGTTTGAAGCCTTCACCGGGATTAGTTTCAATCAAAAGCTCAACCTTATCAATCCCATATTGATCAAATGCCAATCCGTTAGAAACCGGCAAACCTTTGGTGTCTTCTTCCTGGTTAATTTGAACTTTCAGGCGTGCTTTTTTCATTTCGAGCAGCGCAAGCTGGGTTTCCATCTCTTTTGCCATTTCCAATGCGGCAGCCTGGCGTGTTTCGCTAAGTTTTAAGGCTAAATCGCCTAATGCTTCTTTAATCTGTGTGATTTTTTGGCTCACTTCTTCAATTTCGCCTTCAACACCCTCAATTTGCTCAAGTTCGGCTTGACCGTCCTCATAAAAAGACAAAACAGCTTCAACCGTTCCACCATGTTTCTTTTTCAAAGAGTTAATCAGGTCGATGCGCAATTCAATTTGGTCTAATCGCGCCGGATTAAATTCGATTCTTTCGTTATACTGCCGCAACTCATAAGCGATATCGGTCAGATTGCTCAATGCAGCTTCTGCCTGATCCGCCAATTGCTGCATCTGGCCGTCAATTCTTGCCAGCGAAGCCAAATCGTGAGAAACATTACCCAGCAAATCGGTTATCGAATCGCTCTCAGGTGCACTCTCATCTAAAATTTCTAAAGCGTTTTGAGCATGACGACTTAAGGTTTCGGCATTTGACAGTCGATTCCGTTCTTGCAAAAGTGCTGTTTCTTCATCCGGCTTTAACTTTGCGGCTTGAATTTGCTCAATCTGATAACGCAAATAATCTTCTCGCTCATCAGCGTTAGCTTGCAATTGAATTAATTTTTTGAGCTGATTTTCTAATTGCGACCATTGCTGGTAG
>JAGOIM010000164.1:2225-3459 GCA_017995665.1 Anaerolineaceae bacterium
AATCTCCGGAATCATCTTTGGCAATGCCCCAACAAGCGCACCGGCAAGGATTGCCCAATTGAGCGCTTTGCTGCGGCGTTTATTAACCGCCAACCTGACAGCCTGATAAATCAAGGTGCCTAAACCGGTGGCGATAAAAATTGTAAAGAAGCCAATTCGCGGCACCAACCAGCTGCCTGCAAATGATATTAATGCTGAAATCACAAAACCAATCACTGGGTCAAAGGGTTTGGTAGTATCAAAGGTTTTTTGTTGGGCGGCAACGCATTCTTTACAGCGATAGCCGGTTGGGGTAAGAATTGCAGTTTCAGCCGTTATGGGTTTACCGCAACGATTGCAACGCAAGGTTGGCATTTCATCTTGTTCAATTTGAATTTTTTCTTGTTCAGTCATATTTTTCTATTTCAACAATCGGATTTCGTCGCATCACAAGCGCCAAATCACGATAAAAGTAATTGGGGGCACCAAAACGAATCATATGGAGAGAATGCTTATTGGCTTTAATCATCAGATGGTCACCTTCGACCATCTGAACCGGGGCTAAACCGTCAATACTAATCACGACTTCATTCCGTTTGTAGGATGGGAAGAGATTGACTTGTGCGCCCTCTGCTAAGATAACCGCCCGGTCAAAACTGAGGTGCGGTGCAATCGGTAAAATCATCATATTACGCAATTCCGGTGGAAGAATTGGACCGTTTGCAGCCAGGGCATAACCGGTTGAGCCGGTTGAGGTGGAAACAATCACGCCATCGGCAATGTAGGAGGTCAAATAGCCCTCGTTGAGGTCAACCCGAACTTCAATGGGTAAAACTTCTTTTCCACGGGCAATCACTGCTTCGTTGATTACATCCCAACCTTTTGTATAGACACCATTATGATAAAGATCAGCGCGAAGCATAAATCGGTTTTCAATCCGATATTCGGCGCGCAGCAAGCCTTCAAGCCTTTCAAGCAAATCGATTTCTTTAACCTCAACCAAAAAACCAAGCCTTCCGGTTTGAATGCCCAGGAGTGGAATGCCCAGAGGTGCGCAAAAATGCCCTGCCCTCAAAAGACTGCCGTCTCCTCCGAGAACAATCAGGAGATCGATTCCTGTCAAATCGGGTGATGCGCCGGGTTCTTCAAAGTTATAATTAAAGATATTAACTTCAGAACCGGAGCCACGCAAAAAGGCACGGATTCGTTCAGCCAAAAGATTAGCCCGAGGCACAGCAACATTGGGCATCAGCAT
>JAGOIM010000165.1 GCA_017995665.1 Anaerolineaceae bacterium
GTCATATGACCGAATTCACCGGTGTCGACTTTGAGATGTCCTGGATTGACAGTCATGAAGATATCATGGCATTTGCTGAAAATTGGCTCGCTCATGCTTATAAACGCGTCAATGAAAAGCACCATGATGATATTCAAGCCTATTTTGATGTGGATTTTCAAGTCCCCACAACGCCATTCCCCCGCATCACAATGGCAGAAGCTTACAAAATTCTCAAAGGCTTGGATTACAAACTGCCTCCTGAGAAAAAAGGCGATCTCGACCCGGGTGCCGAACGCGCTTTGGGCGATTATGTAAAACACGAATATGGCAGCGATTTTGTTTTCGTAACCGACTGGCCCTTCACCGTACGCCCCTTCTATCACATGCTCCATGAGGACAAGCCCGAGCTTACCAAGAGTTTTGACTTACTTGGCAGAGGCTTGGAAATTACCACCGGCGCTCAGCGCGAACATCGTTATGATGTTTTGGCAAAGCAAGCACTCGAAAAAGGGCTAACCCTCGAACCGATTCAAACCTACCTCAATTACTTCCGTTATGGCTGCCCGCCGCATGGTGGTTTAGGCTTGGGTTTGAGCCGACTTTTGATGGTTATGCTCGACCTTCCTTCGATTCGTGAAGCGGTCTTCCTCTTCCGCGGACCAAACCGCCTGGAACCATAAATTGGAGAATAATGCCAATCCTTTATTCTGAAAGACTTCGACTTCGTGCTCCGGAAAGGGTAGACATCCCCATTTTCTTAAAATGGATTAATGATCCGGAAGTCTGCGAACATTTGGAGCAATTCACAGCGATGAACCTTGACCAGGAAGAAGCCTGGTATGATGCCATTACTAAAGGTCCCCGAACCGAAATGCCGCTGGTAATTGAAGTCCGTGAAGGTGAAGAATGGCTGCCAATTGGCAATATCGCCTTTTTAGGCATCCATTTGGTCAATCGTGACAGCGAAATTGGCATCATGATTGGTGAAAAAGCCTATTGGAATAAAGGCTACGGCACTGAAGCCATGCAACGCATGCTTCAATATGGTTTTGAAGAACTAAATTTGCACCGAATTTATTTGCAAGTTTACGAAGGAAATGACAGAGGCAAGCAAGCCTATAAAAAAGCAGGTTTTACCTATGAAGGCACCATGCGCCAAGCCCGTTATCATCGCGGGCGATATTGGGACGTGGACATCATGAGTATTTTAAAAAATGAATGGAATATTAATTCTTAGGAGAGAAACAGATTCATGAACGTGGTTAGAAACAGACCGTCAAGCTCCTTATACGGAGACATTCGTTTATTCGCAGGGAACGGCTCACCCGCCCTTGCAAAAGAAATAGCTGATTATCTGGGCTTGGAATTGGATGGCATCGATATTCACGAATTTACCAACGAAAATCTTTTCGTCCAATTGCATCATTCAGTCCGTGGACAAGATTGCTATATCATCCAAACCACCTCCTCACCCGTCCATCGCAATTTGATGGAACTGCTGATTATCGCCCAAACCCTGATGCTCGATTCTGCCGGACGTATAACCATGGTCTTTCCCTACATGTGCTATGGCCGTTCTGACCGTAAAGACCAACCCCGCGTTCCCATCACCGCCAAACTGATTGCTGATATGATGCAAATTGCCGGTGCTGATCGATATATGACCATGGACCTTCATGCCGGTCAAATCCAGGGCTTTTTCGATATCCCCGGCGATGTCCTTTCTGCTTACCATATCCTCAAACCTTACTTGAAGGAATACATCAAGAAAATGCACAATCCGGTGCTTTTGACAGCAGACCTCGGCTTTGCAAAGCACGGCCGCCGCTACGCTCAGGCACTTGATATTCCGCTCTCTTTTATCGAAAAACGCCGCATGGATAACGAAGACCATACCGAAGCCCTCAATCTAATCGGTGATGTTAAAGACCGGGATGTTTTGCTCATCGACGACGAAATCGACACCGGCGGTTCAATTTGTGAAGCAGTAACAACCGCAAAAAAGAATGGTGCCCGAAATGTTTATGTCGTTTTTGTTCATCCGGTCTTATCTGTCGATGCCGCCGAGCGGCTTTCAGCACTACCGGTTAAGCACTTCATAACGACCAATACGATTCCGATTCCCGATGAAAAACTCAAGTTATTCGGAAATCGAATCACAATTCTCAGCATTGGCCCACTTTTAGGCGAGGTAATTAAACGCGCCAACGAAGGCACCAGTGTCGGAGCAATGTTCAACGAATAAGGATTGACTTTGCCCGAATTACCCGAAGTCGAAACCATCAGGCAACGCCTGATTAAGGGCTTTGACAAGAGCCCTTCCATTCTGAATCAAAAAATCAGCCAAGCCAAAGTCTTTTGGCTTGGCTCGCTTTCAGAACCGGATTTTCCCACTTTTAACGCTCTCGTATCCGGACAAAATGTTTTAGATGTTCAAAGACGGGCAAAATATTTGGACATACTCCTTGATGACTGGCATTTAATTATTCATCTGCGCATGAGCGGCGACCTCTATTTGGAGCCCTCCGATACAAGCGAAGAAAACGCTTTTCGCAATCGCAAGCATGACCGTTTATGGCTTGAATTTGAATCAGGTTGGCGCCTGGTTTTCAATGACCTTCGAAAATTTGGCAAAGTTTGGCTCCTGTCTGACCCGACTAAACTTTTTGGAAACTTGGGTACCGAACCCTTCGACGAAAACCTCAGCGCTGAACGCTTTTATGAAATGCTCGCAGGGCGCTCCCGCCAGCTCAAACCAACTTTGTTGGATCAACACTTCATCGCTGGAATTGGCAATATTTATTCCGATGAAGCCTTGTTCAAAGCCAAACTCCATCCTTTGCGAACAACCGACAGCCTTAATTTTGAGGAGTCCAAACGACTCTTGGCTGCCATTCGACAGGTTTTAACCCAAGGGATTGACCAAAAAGGAGCCAGCATCGATTGGGTTTATCGAGGTGGCGATTTTCAAAATTATTTTCAGGTTTACCAACAAAACGGAAACCCCTGCCCTGTTTGCGGTCATCCCATAGAAAAAATCAAAGTCGCCCAACGCGGCACCCACCTTTGCCCAAACTGCCAGGTTTTAGTGGGCAAATAAAACCTGATTTTTAGTAAGGCATCGGCAATCTGTAGGGCGGCTTTAGGTTCGCTGAAATTTGGAAAATCCCCCTGACAAAGGAAAGAGGGTGAATTTTATGGAAGTTAAATCCGTACGGACAGGGCTTGTCTCTGTCCGCTGAGAATTTGATTGGGTCAGCATTGGCGGACAGACATAAAGCCTGTCCGTACAAGCTGTTTGCGGAACCCTTTTCATATGGAGCTTGAATTTGAAGCAAACCTCGGCTTGACGGACTAAGCACTTGCCTCAGAAACCCTTGACAATTGAGTTTGTCTTAGCGTTGGCTTAATAAGCTTTCCATTCTCCGACCACCACTCGACGCTATCCTTAACCGTCTCCTCTAAAGGTCGGGCAT
>JAGOIM010000166.1 GCA_017995665.1 Anaerolineaceae bacterium
CCTGTTTCCTGTTACCTGATTTTCCCGTTTCCTGCTCCCCGAAAACTGGTCTTGCTTTTCCCTTGCTAAAATCCGCAAGAAGTGTATAATATTGATTCGTTCGGGGCGTGGCGCAGTCCGGCTAGCGTGCTTGCATGGGGTGCAAGAGGTCGAAGGTTCAAATCCTTTCGCCCCGACAGAAGAAGAGCCTGGTTTTTCCAGGCTCTTGCTTTTTAATCGTTTCTTTCGTTGCGATAAAATTTTATCGAACGACCGTAATCAAAGGTAAATTGATAAAGTAGTCAAAATCCGGTTCGGGCGAAGGAGTTGGTGTCGGACCGGGTTGCTTAACCTTTGCAACGACACAGTTTGACATTTCAGAAACACAAAAACCACCTTCGCCAACTGCCTGGACTTTATAAAAGTAATTTCGATCATAGTCAATGTTAAAATCCTCATATGATGTGGTCATTACTTCCACAATCTCTGTAACCTCTCCGCCACATGTTTTAGTGCCACGGAAAACTTTGTAAGCAATTGCAGCATCAATCGGCTTCCAGGAGAGTTCAATTGAATTTGTTTTGGCTTTGACCGTGACTGTGGGTGCAGGGAGGCAGACAACCTCCGGTCCAGCCAAACTGGCGGCAGCCCCAACCCCGGCTTTCACACCGGCGACAGTCGCCGGCATCCACATATTGTCTATTGTGTCAGTCGGCTTATGATAGTTTGGGTTTCTGTCTTCACGATGGTTACAAATCGAAACTTCACTATGGGCATCAAAGTTTTCTAAAAGTTCAATTGCCCCAATACCCTTTTGCCAAAAAGGTGCATGGTCCGAGGATCCCATGTCTTCAAAATCGATATATTCCAATTTCAAGCCGAGATTGTAGTTTTCGTTTACATCGGTAAAACATTTGCCCGGCACCTGTGAAACTGGCATTGTGCCCACATGCAGCTCCATACACATGTCCTGGTCGTTATCATAACCAAACATATCGAGGTTGAAGACAGCCACAGTTTTGCTTATATCGGCAGGAAAATCGCGCACATAAGCTTGGCTGCCAATCAAGCCTTGTTCTTCACCGGTGAAAAAGATGATTTTCACAGTCCGGTCAAATTTGGTGTTCTTAAAAAGACGGGCAGCTTCCATCAATGCCGCGACACCGCTTCCGTTATCTTCAGCTCCGGGAGCAATGGTGTGGTCAGTTTGAGCCCGACTGTCGAGATGAGCAGATATGATGACGATCTCGTCTTTGTTTGGACCGCTGCCGGGGAGAGTGACAATTTTATTTTTCCAGACGGCTTTGCTATCCGGTCCATTTGGTAAAACTTCTATCACTTCTGGCCAATCGGGAAAGATTCCAAACAAACTGTCATCAGCCTGCGCTTTGGTTCCGTTGAAAGAATGGTCTGTGATATGGATGCCATTGACATACCCCATCGCTTCCAGTTCTTGTTGAAGGTAGTCGTAAGCCAATGCGGTGGTGTTGCCGGTAAAAAGCATCGAGGAATGCCGGGTTAAAATAGTCCGTTCGACACCGTTAATCATCACCGGGTCGGCTCCGCTGAAATTGCGAAGCCATTTTTCAACACTTGCCTGAGTGATTTGGTTGAGCAGCGAGCTTACCTTGGCATTTGGAGGGCAGGTTAGGTCGAAAGCCTGTTCGGCGCTCACGCCTTGTTGAGGGACAAAGGAAAAAATTAAAACAAATAACAATAAGACAAGGATAAGCTTGTTCTTTTTCATGGGCTCCTTAGAGTTTTCTGAGTCTGAGCAGGCTTAGAGCCGGCCGTGGGCATAAAAAGTAGGAATAAAGATGGTCGCCTGACCTTTGAGCCAGCTCTGCATCGCTTCTTCCTTAATTTCCAGGATTCGATCTCCTGATGCCATGCCGCCAAGGTCATAGCCAATCATATCCCATTCGGATTCAAAAGCATCCATAGAAGGCTGACGCCATTCTCCGGCAAGCAAACCGAGATGAACACCTTGCAATCCGGCTTCGCGCATCATCCAGCCAATTTTACGGCCAATGCTGAGATCAACGCCTTGGAAGGCGAGTGAGTGATTTTGCATTTGCCCGATATTTTTGTAAAGGTCAGGGTAATCAATACGCGATTCGTAATCCGGCTCGGCAGCGGCGACAACATAGCCACCGGGTTTGGTTACGCGTTTCATTTCTTTGATAATTTCTTGGGGGTTTTTACACCAAAGCAGCAAATAATGGCAGACGGTGAAGTCAAAACTGGCGTTTTTATACGGGAGTTTAAAGGCGTCGGCATTAACAACAGGGGCTTCGTGGGCGTAGGAGTGCGAAAATTCGCAACGGTTAAGCTCGATTTCCACACCAAATGGGCGTAAACCTTGGTAGATATAATCGGGAAAGAGAGCACCCGTTCCTGAACCAACATCGAGAACGGTTTGGCCCGGTGTAGCCTTTAGCTTGTCGAAAATAAAGCGCCTTAAGTTTTTAGTCCAGCGGGCTTGCAGTAAATATCGGTTGTGCCAATCAGCAGTTTTCATAGATTCTCCTTTGGTTTTTATCTATTTTACGATAAGTTCATTCCAATTGGAAGATAACAAACTTCCAAGTGGCTTGGCTGTGAAATCTTGAGGGCAAAGCATGCCATCAGGCATTACGGTATAGAGGTTTGATTCAAACGGGCCAATTTCAGGGCTAAACAAAGCAACATGCTGATCACTCTGAGCAGCTTTGAGCGGAAAAGGCAAATCATATTCAATTAAAACATTTTGTGCAGTCAATTGTTGGTTGAGTTGGGCGCTTCGATCGTTGGCGTCCAAAGTTGCGGCATAGAAGGACAATGCGTTACAACCATTTTGAACCAGAGTGATCGCCCAATCTGCCAGGTTTGAATTGTAATAAACCGGGAAACGGATGCAGGTGAAGAGATCCTTGTCGAAGATTTTTTGGAGCTTGCTTGAAACCCCTTCATCTTCCGGATTTACTTCCAAAATCAAATGGTCAAGACCACTTTCAAGAACCCTGTCAAGATAGCTCTCGTCTTCATAAAGCTTGTCAGTAGAAGTCAACAAACCTGAAACCATGCCCAGCGCTTCGGTAAACTCGAGCAATTCGATTAAATCTGGTCGCAATACCGGCTCCCCGCCCATAAAAATCACCTGGGGAATGCCAGCATCGTAGGTTTTACGAATGATTTCTTTCCAATTTTCCGTTGAAAGTTCTTCGCTTTTACTATGCGCATTGGTTTCGTCCCGATCAGTCAGGCAGAGGTTCACCCGCAAAGGCAGACCGCTCGCTCGTTCAGTCGATTCGGAATCGAAATCTGTTCCGGTGATAAAAGGAGCCTGGTCTGGATTATTGATGATATTGAGAATTTGGAGGTTGAAATTTTGCAGGTCAGAAATCAATTTTTCTCTGTCGACTTGATAGCGTTTCAGTGCCTCTTCAACAATTTCCGTTTCGGATTTTCCTTGAATTTTTA
>JAGOIM010000028.1 GCA_017995665.1 Anaerolineaceae bacterium
TAACGTAGCTGCGATGCGAAAATTGGTGATACTGATGTATGGCGTTTTGAAGTCAGGAAAAGCATTTGACCCTAATTATGCACAAATTAGGGCCAAAAACCCTTGACACCCAAGACGGTATCTACATATCGCCGTTGGCATATTAAAAATCAGGTTCTATTTCATCCGTAGATATGCTTCCATAAAACCATCCAAAGCACCATCCAAGACCGCTTGGGTATTTCCTGTTTCATACTCTGTGCGATGGTCTTTAACCATTTGATAGGGGTGGAGGACGTAGGAGCGGATTTGGCTTCCCCATTCCACTTTTTTGAATTCGCCTTTGAGATCCGAAATTTCATCGGCATGGGCTTGCTGTTGCAATTCAAAAAGACGGGAACGTAAAACTTTTAGGGCAGACTCACGATTTTGAGTTTGCGAGCGTTCATTTTGACAGGTTACGACTAAACCGGTTGCCAAATGAATGATGCGGACTGCGGTCATGTTCTTTTGCACATTTTGCCCGCCTGCACCGGAGGATTTATAAACTTCAATTTCGATGTCTTCCGGACGAATAACAATCTCGCTGTTGTCCTCAATTTCGGGCAAAAGCTCAACCAGCGCAAAGGATGTATGCCGGCGATGAGCTGAGTCGAAGGGCGAAAGGCGAACCAAACGGTGGACACCTTTTTCGGATCGCAAGTAGCCGTATGCCAACTCGCCTGTTACTGAAATTGTTACCGATTTGACACCGGCTTCTTCACCCGGAGTTCGGTCTAAAATTTCCGTTTTGTAACCGCTGTTTTCAGCCCAACGCAAATACATTCTCTCGAGCATACCAGCCCAGTCTTGCGAATCGGTACCACCTGCGCCGGCATGAATTGCCAAAATAGCGTTTCCGTGGTCATATTCGCCCGAAAGCAATAGCGTGGTCTGCTTTTTTCCGAGCAGTTTTTCCAGGTTGTCTACTTGTTGCTCAATCTCAGCACTTAAGCTGCCATCATCAAGTTCAAGCAGAGATTCCAAACCTTCGATTTGCGTTTGAAGGGAGTTCCATTCATTGATTTGGTTATCAAGCGATGTGATTTTTTTCATAACCGTTTGGGCGGTTGTTGGATTATCCCAAAAGCTTTGGCTTTCGCTTTGTTTTTGTAAATTTGAGAGTTCTTCAGTTTTTTGAGCTAAGTCAAAGATGCTCCTGGAGCAAATTGAACTGATTATTCAAGGCTTTGATGCGGTCGTTAAGGTCAGCCATCTTATTTCCCTTCGTCCTTAGTGAATATGCTATCAATAAAGGCTTCTTTGTCAAATAATTGAAGGTCTTCAACTTTTTCACCTAAACCGGCATAGATAACCGGCAGGTTGAGTTGGTCTTTGATAGCGAAGACCATTCCACCTTTGGCTGAACTGTCAAGCTTTGCCAAAATTGCACCGTTCAGGTGAACCGCTTTGCCGAAGGCTTCTGCCTGGTTGAGGGCATTTTGTCCGGTGGTGGTGTCTATTACAATCCAGGAATAATGCGGTGCACCGGGAAGAGCTTTTTCTGCCACGCGATAGACTTTTTTGATTTCTTCCATCAGGTTATAGCGGGTGTGAAGGCGACCGGCAGTGTCAATTAGAACGACATCAATATCACGGGCGAGGGCGGCTTTGATTCCGTCGAAAGTAACCGCACCCGGGTCGCTGTCGGGTTGACCTTTGATAATCGGCACGTCAACGCGGTTTGCCCAAACCTCTAACTGGTCCGTGGCAGCAGCCCGATAGGTATCTGCACCCACCAGCAAAACGCTTTTTCCCATCGCCTTATATCGGGCAGCCAGTTTGCCAATCGAGGTGGTTTTACCCGATCCGTTGACACCAGCAACCATGATGACGGTTGGTTTATGTGAAAAATCGGGCTCTACGGCGCTGTAGAGCAGATCCGAAAGCTCAGCTTTGAGAAAATCTTCGAGTTGAGCGGTTTTGGTCAAGCCAAGTTCATCGGTTTTTTCGATTGCAGTATCAACTAAATTTAGGGTAGTTTGAACGCCGACATCGGCTTTAATGAGCAATTCTTCGAGGTCGTCGAAGGTTTCGTCATTAATTTCTGTTGCACCAAAAAAGGTTGCAATCTTCCCGAATGCGGTTTCACGGGTTTTTTCAAGGCTGTCAAACCATTTTTTAAAAATATTATCCATAATGTCTATTTTTCACTTTGTTGAGTTTGTGCTAATTGCCCACAACCGGCATTGATATCAATCCCCATTCGTAAACGGACAGAATTTGGAATGCCAATATCGGTCAGGACTTTGGCAAAATCGTTAACCCGTTCACGGGGAGAACCCGGCATAGGGTATTCTTTGCTCGGATTCAAGGCAATCAAGTTTATGTGACATAGCATACCACGAACCAATGCGGCCAATTGCTTGGCTTGTTTTTCACTATCGTTAATCCCATCAATCAGGGCATATTCAAAAGTAATCCGGCGACGGGTCTTATCGACATATTCCCGACAGGCAGCAATCAAATTCGTTAGCGGATGAATGCGGTTGGATGGAACGAGTTGAGACCGTAAATCATCTTCTGGTGCGTGTAGGCTTATAGCTAAATTGACTTGAGAGTCTAAGTCTGTAAATTCTTTAATCTTAGGGATAATGCCAACGGTGCTGATTGTAATTCTTCTGGCACCAAAATTGAACAAATTGGGGTCGGTAAGGGAGTTGACTGAACGCATTACATTGGCATAATTGAGGAATGGTTCGCCCATGCCCATATAAACAATATTCGTCAGTTTTTCGCCTTTTGCTTCCAGCTCGCGCATGACGAAAAGGATTTGGCCTAAAATTTCTCCACTGCTCAAGTTCCTCGTAAAACCCATTTGTCCGGTTGCACAAAAAACACAACCGAGAGGGCAGCCAACCTGGCTGGAAATACAAACGGTGTTTCGGTCGGCATACTTCATCAATACGGTTTCGATTTTATTTCCGTTTTGGAGTTCAAAAAGATGCTTAACCGTTTTTTTGTCACTCGAAACAAGACTGGTCAGCGGTTTTACCGGATCTATAATGAAATTATTTTCTAATTCAGCCTTTAGCGAGTTTGGAATGTTGCCAAATTCGGAAAAGTTTTGATAATGATGTTTGTAAAGCCCTTCAATAATTTGTTTCGAGCGGAATTTGGGCTGCTTTAATCTTGCTAACTCTTCAGTTAGCTCTTCGCTTGTTAAATCGAGCAATATTTTTTTATCCATTAATCAAAGTTTCCAAATCTTTTGCAACAATATCAGGTTTTGGCTCCCACTTTTCCAAATCGGCCAAAGAATTTACGCCTGAGAGAACAAAGGCGGAATGAAAGCCGCCATTATGTGCTCCGAGGATATCGGTTATCAATCTGTCACCAACGCAAAGCACTTGATCAGGCTCTAAGTGCATGGTTTTGATCGCTTGCTTATACATGTTTGGTGACGGTTTACCGATAACAATCGGCTCAGTCCCGGAGGCTGTTTTTACTGCGGCAACCATCACGCCCGCACCAGGGATTGGACCATGGGGAGTCGGGAAGATAGGGTCAGTATTTGTTGCCAGAAAAGTTGCACCTTCGAAGATTTGATTAGCAGCAAATTTTATCTTTTCGTAATTCAAATTTCTGTCTAAACCAACGACCACAAAATCCGCTTGCAGATTGTTCTCATCATTCACCAAGGTAAAACCGCGTGCAATTGCATCCGATTTGAATGAATCCGAACCGATGATAAACAGATTTTTCTTATTAGGGTGATTCTCTTGTATATAGAGGAAGGTCGCCACAGCACTGGTTAATATCTGCCTTGATTCTACTTCCACACCTATAGAATGGAGCTTATCTTGATATTCTTGAATGGTTTTAGCAGAATTGTTTGTCGCAAAAACGAAAGCAAGCCCGATTCGATCAATGTCAGAAAAAATCTTGGGCAGGTTTCCAATTGCTTCGTCACCATGCCAAATGACCCCATCCATGTCGAGGATGAGGCCTTTGAGCGTTGGGAAATGATCCAGGATCATTATTTCTTGGGAGGTTCCAATACCTTGTCAATCAAACCATATTCGAGGGCTTGAGTGGCAGTCATGTAATGGTCGCGGTCGGTATCTTTTTGAATTCTTTCGATTGGCTGGCCGGTAACTTCGGCAAAGAACGAGTTCAAATAGGTCTTGAGTCGAAGAATTTCTTTTGCCATAATTTCGATATCCGAAGCTTGACCTTCTGAACCGCCAAGCGGTTGGTGCATATGGATAGTCGCATTAGGCAAGGCGTAACGTTGACCTTTTGTGCCACCGGCTAATAAGACAGTACCAAAACTGGCGGCCATACCAACGGCGACGGTGCTAATTGAGTTGGGAATCATCCTCATTGTATCCAAAATTGCCAAACCGGCATAAATTGAGCCACCGGGGGAATTGATGTACATCTGAATGGATTTTTCCGGGTCAATCTGGCTGAGGTAGAGTAATTGAGCAACGACGACATTCGCAACCTGGTCATTGATAGCGGAACCAACAAAGACGATGCGTTCTTTTAGTAGTAAAGAATAAATATCATAAGCACGTTCGCCAAGCGCTCCGCGCTCAACGACCATTGGAACCACTGATTGAAAATCATTTTTTTGCATTTTAGTGTCCTTTCATGCTTAGTTTAATAGTTCTTTATAAGAAATATATTAGTCTTATTCAGCTTCTTTTTCAGAGCTGTCTTCAGCTTTTTCTTCAAGCGGGGTGTCAGTGCTTTCGGTGGAATCTGCGGCTTCTGCTTCAGTTTCTTCGGCTGCTTCTTCTTCCTTAACTTCTTCGGCAGGAATAGATTCAGGAGCGGCAATTTTGCGTAACTGCAAGCGGATTGCTTTAACCAGTGCGTTTCGGGCAGCTTCGTTGGATAAATACTCTTGGAATTTATCTTTACCGAGTTCTTTAAAAGCGGTTTCAAATTCACCGCTTGCCAGCATGTCATTCATTACGTTGTTAAATTCCATTGAAAGACCTTTGTCATCTACCTTGACGTCAAATAAGTCCCGAATGGCATCCATAACAATCGAGCGTTCCAAACGATTATGAGCAACAGATTTAACTTCTTCTTCCATAAATTGATCATGGTCGATTTTTCTCATCTTGAGATAAACATCCAAATCCAAGCCACGATGTTCAAGACTATGCTCAATTTGATGGAGGACATCATGCTCTTCGTCTTCAACCATTTGGGGTGGGTATTTCAGACTTGCTTGTTCACGGATTAAATCAAGAAGTTCAGTGTAATAAGTGCTGTCATAATCAGCACGACCATCGTTTTCTAATTTATCCCGCACAGCCTGGCGAAGTGCATCTTCGCTCTCAAAGCCGCCAACCTGTTTGAGGAATTCCTCATCGATTGCGGGAAGTTCAAGCTCTTTGACCGATTGAAGATCAATGTTAAAAAGGACATTTTTGCCGGCAAAGATGTCGTACTCATCTTTGTCTTCATAGCTATGCTGAATTGAGAATTTATCTTCGGCTTTTTTGCCGATAAATTCCCGTGCAAAACCACGGAAAGGCCATTCAGTATCTCGTTCTTCGTCTTCAGTTGGAATTAATGTCTGCTGAGGAGCTGATTTGACTAAAATTGCATCTTCACCGTCGCTTGGGTTTTCGTCAGTTGCTTCTAAGGTGAAATAGACTAATTGACCAACTTTGGCTTCACCTTCGGCTGGGACAATAGTTGCAGATTGCTGGCGCATTTTATTGATGAAATCATCAACATCTTCATCAGTGACTGCCGGGAGCTCATAAGGCTTTTTAACTTCGTCAAGGTTGCCCAGTTCAGCAACAGGAGCCAAAGGAATGGAGAAAACAAATACAGGGGGTACCTGGCTTTTGATTTCTTCCAAATTACCGGGACCGTAGGGCTCAATGTTTTCTTGCTTGAGAAGTTCGGGATAAACATCGTCCAGCATCAAGTCAATTGCTTCTTCAAGGATTGCACCTTCACCAACATGGTTCAGGATTACGTTATAGGGTGCCTTACCGGGACGAAAGCCGGGAATGCGAGTAGTCTTGGCGATTTTTCGTGCGCCGCGTTGTTTGAAACCGTCCAGGACTTCCTGTTCGAATTCAGCAGTGACTTTGACCTGATGGTCGTCAGTAAAGATTTTTTCAGTTTTCAATGTTTACCTCTTTGTTGTAATTGTGAAGTGGGGAAAGAGGGGCTCGAACCCTCACGCGTTGCCGCACATGATCCTAAGTCATGCCTGTCTGCCAATTCCAGCACTTCCCCTCAAACGATTGATTATATTTTAATTACTATGGCGCGTCAAATATTTTGCCTCAGTTTTCGAACTCAAAACGGGGGAGATAGGCATCGCCGGTTACGAAATAAAACTTGCTTGCGAGATATGCCGCAGAATTGTATTCAAAGGGAATATCGTCTTCTGTGTATGATATGTGGCGAACTTCAAGCAGAGGCTCACCGACACAGTTCAGCAATTCAATTTCTTGTTCGTTTGCCGAGCGAGCCCGTATTTGATAGTCAGCACAGCGAGGGGTTATATCCAATTCATCTTTTAAATATTTGTAAAAAGACTTTTCGAGTGGTCCTTTGGTTATCTTTTTGACCACTTCCCCCGAAATATAAGTGCGTGTTACAGCAATCGGCTCACCATCAGAATAGCGTAATCGTTCAAAGTAAAAGATCCGGCTATTGCTTTGCAGGTTAAAAATGCGGGCAACTTCTTCCACTTCATAAGCTTTGAGCTTTTTTAAGAGCAATAATTTCGTGGAAGGAATTCGCCCAAGGGCATTGATATCCTCTGAAAAACCGCGAGGTTCGGAGATTTTTTTCTGAATTTCGTTTCTGTTTACGAAGGATCCTTTGCCGGGAATACGGCGAATGAGCCCTTCGTGCGAGAGCATGCTGAGCCCTTTGTTGACCGTCATACGGCTTACACCATAACGTTCGCAAAGCTCAGCTTCGGTTGGGAGCTGTTGGGCAGAATACTTACCATCCATGATCTCCTGAAGGAGATCCGACCTAATTTTCTTATAGATTGGGGTATTTTTCTTCATAGTCACCATTGTACCCAATTGTGAGGGAAATGTATATAGAAATAAGAGAGGAAATCGGTAAAAATCTGGAAAAATGCAAAAAGTCCTCAAAAATTAATACCTTGTTATAAACAAATCACTTTTTGAGTTGGCTTAGCTTTAAATTCTTGTCAGCTTGCCAAAAATCCACCGGAAATTGAAGCTGCAAAGCATTTGTTAGTGACCATTCTTTCATAGCCCCTTCCGGAACGCCAAAGGGGCTCAAGGCGGCACTGGCGGCTTTAATCAGCAGCTCAACATATTTTTCTGTGTTTAAGCTGTTTGCTTCGACCTTCAGGCCCAAATCCCAGGCGACGACATCCGGATTGCCTTGAGTGTAAACAAAGCGCACTCTCATCCCAGGTTTGATTGTAAAGCCGGCTTTTTGCAATTGTTGAGCGGCTCTGACTGAGGCGGTTGTCGCTTTATAGGCTTCGAGAGCATAACTGACCTTGCCGTTGATAACCAATTGTTCGGGCGGAATCATGCCCGCTTTCAAAGCTTGCAGTACCTGTCGGTAATAATTGAAGGCTTCCTGGATACAGCTTTCGAGTTCTTTTTTGCTTTGTGCTTTACTCAGAATCTTGATCATCTCATTTTGTACTGCCGCAATCCAAACCGGGGTGTCGCGTCTTCGGGCTTCCAAACCTCGCACCTTAATCTCACCGCTTTGAAAGACGCCAAAATAGCGGTTGGCAACCGGAATGCGCGGGTCGCTTTTGGATGGCAAAAAAGCCAGCCAGCGATAAATGCCATCCAGGTTGATGGTTAAGCCGGTGCGTCGGTTGATTTTGAGAAGTAAATCCTGGAAGTGTTCGGTCTTGTTACAGCCTTTTTTCTTAACCCAAAGTGCATCCACATACATATGCAAGACCTCAAAGCCCTCTTCTTCGGCAACGTCTTTGGCGCGCAAGAGCACCTCCCGGCCACCTCGGGTAACGGCTTCGTGGGCTTCAATCCGTCCATAACGGGCGTTTTTATAGCCTAAAAAGCCAAAACAGACGACTAAGAGCCATTTGAGTGCTGAGGCACGTTCTTTCAAATTAACTGCCAAAGGGTGATTCCCGGGATAGTTGCGCACTTTTTGTTTGATTGCGACCCGTTTTTCGTAGAGTGGTTTGAGCGTTAGGGGCACCACACCCAAATCTTTATGTGCCGGCGTTAAGCCATCCGGCAGGGGGACTTCCGGAGAAATATTACCCAAAATGATGATGGCGGGATACATCGAAATAAAGTCAATTTGCGCCACGTCTGTATGCAGCCCGACAATCGGCTGATAGACCATCCCACCGCGGTCCGATTGAATTAGTTGCATCCCGCTTTTGAATTCTTCGAACTGGCGTTTTTGATAAGGCACCAAAACGCCTTTTTCGAGACCGGTGATGACTTGCATTGCCGAGATGCCTTGTCCGGGCGAAACTCTGGCGGCTTTTTCGATTGGCAGCGTGCTCACCCGTGCCATTTCGAGCGTACCTGCCAGGCTGTAGTCTGACCACATCATGGCAGATTTTCGGTCGATATGGCAACGGCCAAAAAGATGAGCTTCTTCAGGACGGTGGATAATTTGTCCATATGAAAAATAGGAGGTTTCTTTTTGCCAACGTACCGGACGGTTTGGATCGCGATTGAGCTGCAGAGGGATGCCTTTTTGTGCAGATTCTTTTTCAAGAAAGGGGATTAGCCAGCTGTCTCCCCAGGAAGTGACCAAAATGTCCGGGTTATAGTGATTGATTTGCCGATTGAGAATATGAAGATAGTCGCCTTGAGAATCAAGCGGCAAATCTTGCTCGAAGCGATCGCAAGTCAGGGATAAGGTTTGCACTTTGCCACGGTTTGGATCGCAGTCGGGCTTGATTTCCAAAACACGCAAGGGCGGCATTTCGGGCAAAATCTCCCAACGGTCATTCAGCGGGCGGATTGCCCGGATAGTATCCTCATGGTCAACTTCAACTTCACAAAGTGCCAAAGGGAAAACGCCATAGCGCGCCATGTAATGCGTGCTGATGGTGAGGTCGGCATTGTAATAGGTCAAATCGGGGAAGGCATTTTCAATTTCGTGAAAAACTTTCACCTGGGCAGCCGGTGAAGCCATCTCAATTGCCATCACATCCACGGGCAAAGCTTCAAAGACGTCTTTTTTGCTTTGACGGCTCAAGGAAAGCACCTCCGGACGGCCTGAAAGTTTTTTCCAAACTTCACGCAAACTGGTTTTAGGGCCGGCAAGGTAAAAAGTAAGCGGAAAAGCTTGTTTGAAACAGACCCGCCTGTCGTCTTCGGCAGAGATAAACCAAAGATTCAAACCTTCGTCCCGGTTGATGTAAAGATCGAGCAGCCAGCCGGTAAAAAGCCGCCTTTGGCTCATGGCGCCTCCTCGAAATCGGTGTAGAGATTGTCCTCTTTTGATTCCGTAAGCGGCGGATGCTCTTCTTCCGCTTTGGAGGATTCAGCTTGCGTCTCTTCGTCGACAGTTCCCAAATAGTTGGTTACTAATTTGAGAAAAAGTTCCTGCTCTTTCAGCTCTTCCTTAATTTCTTGCCGGTCAGCGTTGTGCAGCTCACGCTGAATGACTTTGAGCTGTTTGTAGACTTCCAGCAGGATGGCAATGATGTACATATCCAAAGGATAGAGGTTGGAGGCATAGGAGGCTTCGGCCAAATGCAGACGCGACATCACCAGCAGCTCATCCAGGAGCACCTGATCATCCTTGCGCAAAGCACGCTTGAAGCGATTGAGCGCAGCCTCTTCTTCTTGCCAGGTTTGAGTAATAGAAGCGATTGTTCTTCCCATAGTTCACCTAAAAGAGTGTCAGTTGCCTTTCGTTCTCATCGGGGAGGAGCAAGGGCTCTTCCCAGCAGACATCCACATTTGCCTTGAGTTGATCGAGCAAAGATTTGCGCTGGTCAGCAATGGCGGGGATTTGACGCGTACTGATCACCACCGGCACATCCTCGCTTATCTTTTCGAGCAAAATCAGGCAATGCGTAAGCAGACGCTGGCTGTCTTTGAGGTCAACGTCTCCATCCAAAAAAGTTGTCAGAAGGTCGAGTACGATCAAGGGTTGCTGTTGGCTTTGTCTGCTGCTTGCCTGAATCATCGCCAGCACCTGGTAGCAAGTGAAGGCACGCGAAAGGCGGATATTATTCATCACGCTGACCGGGTCGTTGGTGTAGGGGCGAATCAATTTGGCAACGGCATACATATCAGAACGATTGCCACAATCAAGCACGACAAGGTTTTGGCGAAGTGCCAGGGCAGAGATAAGCTGCAACATGCGCTCGGAAAGGGCGTGCGAACCAATCGCAAGGAAACGCTTGGGTTGTAAAGGCATTTCGAAAGGCATTAGTGAAACAGATGGACGCTGAGCTAACATACCCTAATTATATAGAACATGCGTTCTGATGTCAAGAATGAGGACAGGGAACGGGAAACGGGGAGCAGGGAGCGGGAAATTGAAAAAGGGAAGCAGAGGTTATCAATGGACTACTTTTCATTGTTGTTTTGAAAGAAATTCTCCCAAAAATCTTCAATTCTATGGCATAATGATAGAGGAAAACCCGGTCTGAAGGCAGTGACTCACACCGCTTTGTTTTTCGGTTTTGTTTTCTGTCTAATCTCTCACTTCAGACTTTTTGACAAGGTTTTTAAGAAAGGTCAAGCGCTATGAATAAGAAGATTGTGATTGCAGGTTCATGCCGTACCGCAATCGGCAAAATGGGGGGCACGCTTTCTGCTGTTCCCGCTGTTAAATTAGGCGAAGTTGTCATCCGTGAAGCAATTAAAAGAGCCGGTATTAAACCGGAAGATGTTGACATGGTTTATATGGGCTGTGTTTTGCAAGCTGGTTTGGGGCAAAATGTTGCCCGTCAGGCAGCGGTTAATGCCGGTATTCCGGTAGAATCGCCGGCGATGACGATTAACGTGGTTTGTGGTTCCGGACTGGAAGCCGTCAATCTGGCAGCCCGAATGATTCAGCTCGGTGAAGCTGATGTGGTAGTTGCCGGTGGCATGGAAAATATGTCTGCTGCGCCCTATGCTTTGCCGCAAGCTCGTGCCGGTTATCGCATGGGTGACGGCACACTGGTGGATACCATGGTTAACGACGGACTGATGGACGCTTTCAGCAAAAGCCATATGGGCATTACAGCTGAGAACGTAGCTGAAGAATGGGGTTTGACCCGTGAAGAGTTAGATAAATTCGCCTTGGAATCACAACAAAAAGCAGCAAAAGCCCAAGCTGAAGGCAAATTTGTGGATGAAATTGTGCCTGTTCAGGTGCGTGTGAAACGCGATGTCGTGGATTTCGTTGAAGATGAAGGCATTCGTCCTGAATCAACCCTTGAGGGTCTGGCTAAGCTAAAACCGGCTTTCAAACAAGACGGTATCGTAACTGCCGGGAACTCTTCCACAATCAACGATGCAGGAGCGGCTGTGGTTGTGATGAGCGAAGAAAAAGCGAAAGAGTTAGGCGTTACTCCTGAAGCTATCTGGTTGGGTGGAGCGCTGGAAGGCGTTGAACCCAGAATTATGGGTGTTGGACCAATTGCCGCAACCCGAAAATTGCTCAAGAAACTTAATCTGGAAATCGGCGATTTCGACCTGATTGAAGCTAACGAAGCTTTTGCTACTCAATCTGTCGCAGTTGTAAAAGATTTGGGAATTGACCCTGAAATAGTTAATGTGAACGGCGGAGCAATTGCTCTCGGACACCCAATCGGTGCATCCGGTTGCCGAATTTTGGTCAGCCTTATCCACGAAATGGAACGTCGCCCGGAAGCCAAACTTGGCTTGGCAACGCTCTGTATCGGCGGCGGCATGGGTACTGCGACCGCTATTGCAAAACCCGAATAGACAAAAGGAGAAAATATGGCTTTCATTCAGTACGAAGAACACGATCAAGTTGGATTGCTTACAATCGATCGCCCACAAGCTTTAAACGCTTTGAATACAGAGCTTCTCAAAGAGCTTGAACAAGTTTTGGATCAAGTTGACCTCGAAAACACCCGCTGTCTTGTTGTTACCGGTGCCGGAGAGAAAGCTTTTATTGCCGGAGCTGATGTAGCCGAAATGTGCGAAATGAATGCCGAAGAAGGACGAGAATTTGGTGCCTATGGCAACCGCATCTTTAGGAAGCTCGAAGTCCTTCCCATCCCGGTGATTGCGGCAATTAACGG
>JAGOIM010000167.1 GCA_017995665.1 Anaerolineaceae bacterium
ACCTAAAGATCAAAGATTGCGCGAAACCGAAATGCAGGCGGGCATCGTACCCGAACGAAGTGAGTGGTATTGAAAGGGCGCAAAGTAAGCCAATCTCAATGTTCAAAGCCCTTTCAACCTCGCCCTACAAATTGATTTTTATCGAATTTCATAATTTGTTTAATCAAACCAAATTGGGTTTGTGACTAATGCCGGTAGAAGCGGCAAGCCGGGAAAGAATGTTCGCCAGACTTCAATCCGAAAGTATCCGGCTTTGAGGACCAGGAGTTCGTACGACCAGTTCCCCTTGCCCGGAGATGTGAAGAGCAGCCGTTCGCCATCCTGATCAACAATTTTTATTTGATCTCCAGCTTCGAGAGCAGTGGCAAGGAGTTGAGCTTTCAGGTCAGGATGAAACTTGAGGATGCAGCCATAGGTAGCATCTTCAATCGTTAGATCTATCTGCAAATCCGTCGGGCTGTAGGTGAAATAACTGTGCCCGGATTGAATGGCTTCCAGGATATCCTCTTCAGAAGCAGACCAGCTCAGGACATTGATTGTCGGACCGGCCAAACGCTGGAAAAAGGTATCGCGGTGATAGTCACTTCCGCAAACGGCAACTTGCTTTTTCCCGGCCTTGAGCATTTGATCCCACATGGCAATTGCCTTGAGGTTTGCCGGGCGCATCGGACCGTTCCAAACTTCAATCAAATCATAAGGAATGGTTGAGAGATCGATCAGGAAAGGGCAGTTTTCATCCATTGGATGATTGATGCTAATCAGGGCACCGCGCTTTTTCGCCTGCTCGAATTTTTCTTGGCATTCTTCAGGCGTATTGGCGACGAAAGAACTTCTGTATGGTTCCTCAATCCCTAAAAAGTTGCTGTGCCCTTCGTAATGCGTCCATTCCATGCCGGGAATAATGGTTAAACCCTCAATTTTTGGAAAGGAGGCGCGTTTAACCGGCTGATTATGATCAGTTACGGCGATAAAATCGAGACCATGTTCGCGGGCGTGTTTGCCGAGGTGCTCAAGGCTCAACTGCCCGTCGGAGGCGAAAGTGTGCGTGTGGAGGTCACCTTTCAGCCAACGCCGATCTTTTGGGGAAAAGCGAATGTTAAAAGTGACTTCGACGCCCTCTTTTGCCACAACATAAGCCCCGAGCATAATTTGGTAAGTGCCGGCGATTAAAGGATCGGGAAGATAGCCGGGCGTTGCCTCCTTGGTCGAAACAAAAATGGAGCTTTTGTTGGAGCCGCTGGCGCCAATTTGCCTGCCATCCGGCCCAATCAAACCGAGATCAAGGATGTTGACTTGTTCTGTTTGAACGAATTCGCCGATTTCGGTCGGAATTTCTACCGCTATATTTCGGGTGTAGTGGTAATCAACCTCAATTCGCTCGGTTTGCGCGGGAACTTCGAAGGGGAAAAGCAAATATTGCCTTTCCCGATCGTGAGAGATGTGTTGTTTGATTTCAAGAGTTTTCAATTTCTTGTTACCTTTTTCCTGCTACCTTCTATCCACTTCTTCAAGGATAAAAGTTTCGATCCATTTTTGCCAAAAGTGCCAATCGTGGATGCCGGGACCTTCTTCGTAGGTCAGAGGAATTCCAAATTGTCCGGCGGCATGGGCAAACCAGCGATTCATCAGCAATAAATCGTCCTCGGTCCCACAATAGGCAGAGAGCCTGGGCAAGTCGACTTGCTTTTCAGCCGCATTTCGAAGCCAAAATTCTGGGTCGTGAATACTGCCGGGGATTTTATCCAGACCACCAAAAATGAGTTCGAGCTCGTGGATAAACTTTGGGTCTTCTGTCTTGGAAGCAGGTCCTAAAAAGACATTTATTGCCAAAACGCCGGATAGTGAGCAAGCCGCTGCATAGAGGTCAGGACGCAAAAAAGTGGCTTTGAAGCAACCGTATCCGCCCATCGAAAGTCCGGCGATGAAGGTTTGCTCGCGTTTATCGGAAATTCGAAAAACTCCTTTGAGAAAGGCGGGCAATTCTTCGGTGATATGAGTAAAGTATGCCTGCCCGTTATCCATGTCGGTATAAAAACTGCGCCCTCCGGAGGGCATTACCACAACCAAACCATGCTCACGGGCGAGGATTTCGATATTGCTATAGCGAGCCCAGCCGGAAGCGTCTTCCGAAAGACCATGTAGAAGATAGAGCACCTTCCGCTCTTCAAGCGGTGCTGCACCGCGCGTGCTATCTTCCGGAATAATCAGGTTAAGTGGCAGGTTGCTCCCAACAGCCTCGGATTTAAAATCTATTTGTAAAAACGCCATAATTATTCTTTCTCTTCAATCTGCTTTATTTCCACTCTTTTGAATGGAGACAGGAAGGAAAAGCCAACACTAATCAAAATCATCACAAAGGGGAAGACGGTCAGCAAAAAGCGGGAAGCCATATCAGGTTGAGGACCGGGAACATCACCGGAAACGTAGCCGAAGAGTTGGGTCATCAAAATGTAAGCGACACTGGTAAACAAACCGTTCAAACGGTTCATAAAGCCCATTGCATTGGCGATGATGCCTTCGCGGCGCACCTGATGTTTCGCCTGGTCTTCGTCCATAATGCGTGCCTGGATTAGATCCATGGTCGTAATCACACCTGCAAAGCCAAAACCGACCAACATAGCGCAAGCCAGGGCAACAAAATAGCTGCGGGCGAAGAAAAGCGGGACAAAGGAGACTGCCAAAGCAATCAGAGCCGCTCGCCAAACCTTGACCAGCTCAAACTTTCGTACCCAGCGTGCCCAAAGCGCAACCGAGGCAATCGCGATAAGCAAAACGGAAGCAAAAAGCAGTGTTTCTTGCAAACCACTGACACCCAGCGCATATTTGGCATAAATCGGAACACCGGCTAAAACCAGCGACATTGCTGCACTGTAAAAAGCGTTCGTGAAACCAGCTACCCAAAAATTCTTGTTTTTGAATAGCGATTTGAGGCTATCCAAAAGTTCGGGTTTCTTCTCATCGGCTTCGACCGGGCGTTCTTTACTGGTCAGTGCCATATAAAGAATGACTGCTCCGCCTAAGATGCCATAAACGATTGCCGTCTGTGACCAACCGAGCGCTTTCACAACCATTGGGGTCAGGGCGATACTGATAATCATGGCAAGCAGTTGGAAAGCCTGGCGGAGGGCATTGGCTTTGGCGCGACTGCTGTCATCGGGGAAGATTTCGGGGAAGAGCGCTGCATAATTGGCGTTGATTACGGAATCGAGCGTTCCGGTCAGCATGTAGAAAACGGCTGCGTAAATATAGAGTGAGTTTCCTTCTAATGAAGCAGAGGGACTGAAAAAGAAGATCAAGCCCAAAGCCAGTAAGGGAGTGGCGACGACCAACCATGGTTTCCGGCGCCCCCACTTGGTGCGGGTGCGGTCAGAAAGTAGCCCATAAATCGGGTTGTCGATTGCGTCCAAAAAAGTATAA
>JAGOIM010000029.1 GCA_017995665.1 Anaerolineaceae bacterium
TTGGTGGGCATGGTCCTTGGCCGAATTATTGGCTCACGTTTGCTGCATAAAATAGAACGGAATAAGGTTTTGCTCAGCTCTTTTGCGCTTGGCATTTTGGGATTTGCGATTTTTTGGCTGAGCAGCAGCCAAAGTCTTTCTGTTATCGGCTTGTTCATCGCCGGAATGGGTGTGGCGAATCTTTATGCCAGCATGATCACGCTTTGCTTTGAAGCAGCCGGAAAAGAACGCGCAGCAGCCGGTGCGGCGACAACGCTTGCAAGCGGCGTAGCTATTTTTGCTTTGCCATTTGCACTGGGTTCTTTGGCAGATTTAATCAGCATTCGTTATGCCGTATTGCTAATCCCCTTCTTGTTTTTAGTTTTAGCGTTACTTTTCATTTTTAACATGCGTTCAGAGCAAAAGAAAGTTAGAGGTTGATGATGAAGATTTTATTTATCGGTGGAACCGGAACGATTAGTTACAGCTGTTCAAAACTCGCCATAGAGAAAGGTCATCAGGTCAGCCTTTTAACCCGAGGAAAAACAAGCATCCGCGAAGCTTTGCCAGAAGCAGAGCTGATTTATGCTGATATCCGGGATGCGGATTCGGTCAAAGCCACTTTGGCTGAGAGGCATTTTGACGTAGTGGCTGATTTCACTTCCTTCAACCCCAGCCAGAGCGAGAATGCAATTGAGCTGTTCAGAGACAAGACAAAGCAATACATTTTCATATCTTCTGCCAGTGCCTACCAAACCCCGGCCGAAAAGTTGCCCATCACCGAAGAAACGCCCTTGGATAATCCCTTTTGGCAATATTCAAGAGATAAAGCCGCTTGCGAAGTGCGTTTGATGCGCGCCTATCGGGAAGAGGCTTTCCCCCTCACAATTGTCCGTCCTTCTCATACCTATGATGAAGGCTATATCCCGATTACCGGACGATGGAGCGTGGTTGAGCGAATGCTCGCCGGAAAACCTGTGATCGTCTATGGCGATGGCACCTCGCTTTGGACGCTGACCCATGCTACAGACTTTGCCAAAGGTTTTGTCGGTCTATTTGGGAAAAGCGAAGCGCTTGGTCAGGCATATCACATCACCTCGGATGAATGGCAGACCTGGAATCAGATTGTCGGGAAATTGGCCTCTGCTTTGGGAGTTGAACCTAAGATTGTGCACGTCCCTTCGGATTTGATTGCAATGTATGACAAGGAATGGGGCGATGGTTTGCTCGGAGATAAATCGCACAGTTTCATTCTGGATAACAGCAAAATTAAAGCCCTTGTGCCGGACTTTGTCTGCACCGTGCCTTTTGCAGAAGGAATTAAACGAAGCCTTGATTTTCATCGGCGGAACCCAGCCTTGCAAATTGTTGACCCAAAGTTTAATCAAACCGTTGACCGAATTTTGGAGCATTACGCCCAGGCGTATCCAGACGGTAGTTTTTAGTAGACTTTATTTAGTCACCGTCTTCGCAGACATCGGGTAAAATAGGCAAACCAGGAGCATGCATGAATATTTCAGAATTATTTAATCATAAAAAAACACTTTTTTCGCTGGAAATCTTCCCGCCTAAAAAGGATTCGCCCTACAACGCGATCTATAACTCCCTCTTGAAGTTGCGTGGAGTTCCGGCTGATTTCATCAGTGTTACTTATGGTGCCGGTGGTTCAAAGGCTCAGCAAGACAAGACGATTGAAATCGCTTCCCTGATTTTGCAAACCTATCATACCGAACCGGTTGCTCATCTGACTTGCGTCAACGCTAATCAGGAACAAGTTTTGCAAACCCTGGCTTTATTAAAAGAAAACAAAGTTGAAAACATCATGGTCCTAAGAGGGGATATCACAGCTGAAACGCCCGAAAAGCGGGACTTTCAATATGCCTCCGATTTAGCTGCCTTCATCAAAGCAAATTATCCCGAATTCAACTTGCTTGGAGCATGTTACCCGGAGAAGCATTATCAGGCTGAAAGCCTCGAAAAAGACATCGAACATTTGAAAACCAAGGTTGACCATGGCGTCACCCATCTGATTAGCCAGCTCTTCTATGATAATGAAAAGTTTTACACCTTCCGAGATTTAACCGAACAGGCAGGGCTCAATGTGCCGATTGAAACCGGCATTATGCCCATCACCAACGCCAAACAAATTGAGCGAACCGTTGGTTTGAGCGGTGCGACCGTCCCCAAAAAGTTAACTCGACTGGTTGAGCGCTATGGAGATAATCCAAAGGCAATGTTTGATGCGGGAATCCATTATGCGATTGAACAGATTATGGATTTGATTGCCAATGACGTCCGTGGCATCCATCTCTACACCATGAACAATGTTGAAATCGCAACCCGAGTGAGCGATGCAATTGGGAACATTTTAGAAGCAGTAAATAATCCTTCTTAAGCAAAAGCAGAGGTCTGAAGCGAAGCTGGCAGGGGGATTTGGCTACTCGAAATGCTCTAATGTGCTGCCTGCTGCGAGTTGGAATTGTTAACTTTTCGTCATAATCGCTACGAAAACAGGTATTCAAAAGTCAATTTTGGTATACTGCAAGTGTCAATTAGGCAAGTATTTTGCGCATTGACCGTCTGTAATATAACACCCCGTCTGATTGACATACTGCCAAATCAAATTATCGGGATAACGAGGCAGTAGATCTTATTTTTAGGAGGTTTGCCATGGCTGGCATCAATAAATTTACCCAAAAAGCTAAACGCGTCCTCAGCCTGGCCCAACAAGAGGCAGAAGATGAAGGAGCTCCAAAGATTGGCACTGAGCACATGCTCTTGGGGCTTAGTCTGGAAGGCGGAAGCGCCGCCAAATATGTTTTAGATGTTCTACACATTCAAACAGATCATATCCGACAGGTTTTGCAAAAAATGCGTGGCGAGCAAGAACGAAGCGCAGATAAACCGGCCGGTTTAGCGGATGACGTTAAACGCTTGCTCGAACAATCAGTGAATGAAGAATTCGGCGAACCTAATCGGATGATTGGCACCGAGCATCTCATCATGGCGATGAGTCGTGATGAAAACAGCATGGCTATGCAGATTTTAGCCACGCTTGGCATCACAGCCGAGCAAATTCAGCGCCAAACCCGCCGCATTCTGGCAGAGTTTAAAGAAATGCAAGACGCAGCTGAAAAAGGTGATGCACTTGATGATTTCGAGAAAAGCGATGTCATCAGCCGTCGTGGAGTTTCTCGCCGTAAAGAGAAAGACCAAGGCAAGACTCCTTTGGTCGACCAATTGGCAACCGACCTGACCGCTTTAGCGGAAGAAGGCAAACTCGACCCGGTTATTGGACGCAGCAAAGAAATTGAGCGGCTGATTCAAATTTTGGCTCGCCGCACCAAAAACAACCCGGCACTGATTGGTGAACCCGGTGTTGGCAAAACGGCTATCGTTGAAGGTCTGGCACAGCGCATCGTCGAAGGAGATGTGCCTGCTTTGCTTTTGGGCAAGCGTGTCATGCAATTGGATGTCGGCTCAATCGTTGCCGGCACGATGTATCGCGGGCAATTTGAAGAAAGATTAAAACGCGTGATTGACGAGCTGAAAAGTTCGGGCGACATCGTTTTCATTGACGAATTGCATATGCTGGTAGGTGCCGGTTCTGCCGGTTCCTCAGTTGACGCTGCCAACATCCTCAAACCTGCCCTCTCGAGAGGTGAATTGCAGGTTGTCGGCGCAACCACAAGCAACGAGTATCGCAAAAATATCGAAAGTGATGCTGCATTAGAGCGTCGTTTCCAATCGATTGTGGTCGATCAACCCAGTGTTGAAGAAACAATCGAAATTTTGCATGGCTTGCGCCCCAATTATGAGGAACATCATCGCCTGAATATCAGCGACGCTGCGCTTGAAGCGGCCGCTAAGCTGAGTTCGCGCTATGTTACCGAACGTTTCTTGCCCGATAAGGCAATTGACCTGGTGGATGAAGCGGCTTCCCGCGTTCGCATGTATAAGAGCGAATCTGCAACCGACAGCAAAGAGCTGATGATGGAATTGCGTCAAATTCGCAAAGACTTAAAATCGGCCCAAAGTGCCGGTGATCCTGATAACATCCAGGCGCTGATTAAGCGTCAGGAAACTTTGGAAGAAGAATTGCAAGGCTTCCAGACTGCTTGGGATCGTTCAGCGGCACCTACCGTTGACGAAAACGACATTGCCGATGTGATTTCGATGTGGACCGGTATTCCTCTCACCCAAATTGAGACGGTTGAGTCTGAACGCTTGCTGAACCTGGAAGCGGAATTGGGCAAATCGATCATTGGGCAAGCCGAAGCGATTGTGGCGGTTTCGAAAGCGATTCGACGGGCAAGAGCCGGTTTGAAAAACCCAAGGCGGCCGATTGGTTCCTTTATGTTCCTTGGCCCGACCGGTGTCGGGAAAACTGAATTGACAAAATCCTTAGCCAGGCAAATGTTTGGCACGGAAGACGCCCTGATACAAATCGACATGTCCGAATTTATGGAAAGGCACAGCATCAGCCGTTTGGTCGGTGCGCCTCCAGGTTATGTCGGTTATGACGAAGCCGGGCAGCTGACCGAAGCAATTCGCCGCAAACCTTATTCAATCGTTGTCTTTGACGAAATTGAAAAGGCACACCCCGAAGCGCTCAATATGCTCCTCCAAATTATGGAAGAGGGACATCTGACCGATGCCAAGGGGCTTAAGGTCGATTTCCGAAACGCTATCATCATCATGACCACCAACATTGGCGCAGATTTGATTCGCCGACAGGCTGGTTTGGGCTTTAGCCTGACCGTTGATGAGAGCAAAGAGGAAGAGCTTGATTATAAAGAAATGCAGAAAAAGCTGATGGATGCTCTGAAACGCAATTTCAGACCTGAGTTTATCAACCGACTGGATTCGGTGATTGTTTTCCGATCCTTGAATCGCAAGGATATCCGCCAGATTGTCGCTTTGGAAATTGATAAACTTACCGAGCGGCTTGAAGAGCAAGAAATCAAGCTGGTGCCAAGCGATGCTGCTTTGGATTTCCTTTCCGAGTTGGGTTTTGACCCTGAGATGGGTGCCCGTCCGGTTCGGCGTGTGATTACGAATGAGATTGAAGAACGACTTTCTGACGAATTGCTTGCCAAACATTTCGAGAGTGGCGATACAATCAAGGTCGATCTTGAAGAAAGAATGAATGCAGACGGCGAGAATGAAAAACTTATTATTCTCAGCCGAATGGAAAGCCGAGAGGAAAAGGCAGAGCCTGAACTAATCGGCAGCTAAGCGAGGCTTAATGGCAAAAAGCTACACACGCTATGTTTGTCAGGTATGCGGGAAAACAAGTTCCCGTTCATTTGGACGTTGTCCCAGTTGTGACAGCTGGGACAGCATGGTTGAAGAAATCGTCCAGGATTCACCCATAAAATCTAAGAGCCCGGTCAAAGGGCTCTTAGGTTCTTCAAAAGTTCGCCCTTTGTCTGAGATAGATGGACAGGTAGAAGAACGCATTCCCTTGAAAATAGATGAGTTTGCCCGTGTTTTGGGCGGCGGAATTGTTCCGGGCTCGGTCGTCTTAATTGGCGGCGATCCGGGGATTGGGAAAAGCACGCTCACCCTGCAAATGGCGATGGAGCTGGCGGCAGATAATTTGGTGCTCTATGTTTCCGGTGAAGAATCGGAGCGCCAAATCAAGATGCGGGCTGTGCGTCTGGCGACGGAAGAAAAACTGCCCAAAAATTTGCTTTTGGTTACCGAAACGAATTTGGGAGTCATCTTTGAACATATCGCCGAGGTGAAACCATCCTTGGTGATTATCGACTCAATTCAAACGATAACTTTGCCGGAGATGGAATCGGCAGCCGGTTCAATTTCTCAGGTGAGAGAATCCGCCGCTAAGCTGCGCGAATTAGCTAAAACCACCGGCATAACCGTTTTTATGATTGGGCATGTTACCAAAGAAGGCACAATCGCCGGACCCAGAGTTTTGGAACATATCGTCGATACGGTTTTATACCTTGAGGGCGAACATTTTCAATCCTATCGCCTTTTGCGCTCGGTCAAAAACCGCTATGGCGCCACCAACGAAGTCGGCGTTTTTGAAATGCAGGAACGCGGCATGGTGGAAGTGCGCAACCCGAGCGAAGTTTTTCTGGCAGAGCGGATGATAAACGCCCCCGGTTCGGCAATTGCGGTAACAATGGAAGGCACGCGCCCGCTTTTGGTTGAAATACAGGGGCTGACCACCGCCACCAGCTATGGCAACCCGCGCCGAACGGCAAATGGAAACGATTTTAACCGTTTGCTGATTATCGCTGCGGTATTGACCAGGCGGCTTGGGCTTGCCCTCGGCAATCAGGATTTGATTACCAATGTCGTCAGCGGATTGCGGATTGACGAACCGGCAGCCGATTTGGCAGTTGCTACGGCAATAGCCTCTTCTTATCGCGATCAGGCGGTTCGGGCAGATACGGTCTTGATTGGCGAAATTGGTTTATCCGGTGAATTGCGCATGGTCGGGCAGATGCAAACCCGTTTGCGCGAAGCCGCAAAACTTGGCTTCAAACGTGCGGTCGTCCCAAAACGTCATCGTCAGGCTGAGCCCTGGCCCAAGGGGATTGAGGTCGTTGAAGCCCGCTCTTTGCGAGAGGCATTAAAAGAAGCCCTGCTGGAAAAAGAGGGCTAATAGCAAAAAACCACCTTGCGGTGGTTTTTTTTACCTGTAGTAATAAGACTGTAGCGCAAAGTGAGGTTGAAGAGTCTCAAAGTGATATTATCACATGCGCGAAATCATCCCCAACCTCACTTAAAATTGTAAATCGGATATGCAATATTACCAATACGATGTCAAAGGTTGGATCAATACCACCCACTTCGTTCGGGCAGGATGTCTGCCTGCGTTTTTGGGCTTTTCAAACCCCTAATTCCAGGAAGCGTCAATACCTTCTTCCGAATTTGATAAAACCTCCTCAAGCGGAATTCGACAGACGTAGCTTGTGATCTGGTCTGGGTTCTCGATATCTGTAAACGCCCAAATTAGAAAATTCTGGTCATCAATATAAGGACCGCTTACTTGAATTTCATCTCTTCCTTCCAACTGGATTGCATAGGAATTCCCATTGTCCAAAGAGCTCAGAATAATCATGTTGCTTGATTGGTCAAGTCCTAATGAAGCAATAATGATATAAGCTTTTGAAATAGAAAGTGTGGATAAAGAGGAATCCGGCAAATCCCTGATGGTTGAGCTTTCATTTATGATGTTGAATAGTGTCAAACTACCTGGATTAGCATTCCGATTATAGTTTTTCCAGACAAGGTATGGATATTCAATGTAGGGAGAGCTTGCCAATTTATTTTCCGGTAAATTTACCCAGTTCCCGTTGGTTATGTCATACAAACTAATAAACCTGCCATCATCCGTTTTTGGGACATTGTTTTCAATAGCCAAATAGCCATTTGATACAGAAATGTTTGAAAAATAGTAGGGCTCGCCCTCATTATTGAATAAGAGCTTTGGCTCTTTTGTTTCCGGATTGATTTCAAAGATTTCGCTTGAGATGACTTTTGCTCCATCAAAATTTGAGACGGCTAAATAGAGCTTTCCGGAGTCTAAGGCAAGAGCATTGTATAGCGAAAAAGAACCATATCTTTCTTGATCTGCAATCATGATATTCGAGCCATCCTCAACATTCACGAGGTGCAAATGCCAATCCCCAAAACCTTGAGGTGAATCGGTTTCAGAGTAGGTGTACCAAGGGTAATCAAATTCGAACAAACCATCAATGTGCCCTTCGGGAAAGTCGCTGACATGTAAGGGGCTTAGGCTCCCATCCGCAAGCTGCAAGCTTGAAATGTTTTGGCTTTCATTGACTGAAAGGACGTAGGCTCCATTGATGAGTTTAGGGCTAAAAACCCGCAAATTTGGAAGAGTCAGGCAGTCCCGGGAAACTATCTCCTCACTCATTTTGAAAGTGAAATCAGATGGTGCCTGAGCCTCCGCTGGCTCTGTTGATTCGATTGCTTCGGTCGGATTGAACTCTTCAAGAGGTTCAGTAATGCTAACAGGTGGAATAGTAGCCTGAGTTTCCGGCACTATGCTTTCGCAAGCCTGGACTGAAAAGAGCAGAATGGTAATGGCGAGGATAATCTGAAACTTGTTTTTCATTTTTTACTTCCTTCAAAAAAAACTATGTCTAAATGGTATTGATTTCGTTGAACTGGTTCAACTTTTACTGATAAGCCTGGTTAACACTGTTTGGAAAAACAAAAACCGGTGGAGCTGAGCCATTAATTGGAGGCGATTGCTGTGCGGACACGGGTGTGAGCGTAAGGCAAAGGACTGAAATTAATATTGAAATACAAAATATTTTTGTCATCTTATTCTCTGAGTAAAGATGATTAGTAAATGGGTCCTCTAACTTTCATTCTACGCCCGCAAAATGTGTTTGTCAAGCACCCCCCCCCATATAGCATTTATTATTATGAAATGAATTACATTAATCATGAGGATAATTGTGAATCTGACTCCGAACCATTCCTTGCCAGGTTTTAATAATATCGATTGGAATAAACCATGAACTTAAAGAAAAACAGCAGATGTTTAAGATCTGCTGTTTTCTTGTCCAAATTTTAGTTATTTAAGGCTTAGGCTTTGAGCATGGATTCGATGAACCAAATGCGCTTGCTATATTGGGCACATTCGTCTTCCATCAAAGCAACCAGTTCAAATTCGCCTTTTTCGTCAGCTTCATTGCGGATGTCGACGGCAAGTTTTTTCAAAGTTTTCTGGTCTTCGAGGGCGATTTTGATTGATTCTTCGATACCGTAATCTTTGCTGTCGAGTTCTTTGATTGTGGCAATCTCAAGATAATCTTTTAACGATGCTTTGGGGTAAACGCCAACCATTTTCTGGTATTCGGCGATTTCGTCCATGCTTTCGGTAGTTTCATCATAAAGTTCTTCGAGGTATTCGTGAACCTGTTTGAAGGTTTTGCCAATCACATTCCAGTGCAGGTTGTGAAGTTTGATGTAGTTTACTGCTAAATTTGCTAAATAGATGTCTAACTTTTTACTCATAAGAAATTCCTTTCAAGTTCTTTTATTTCAATATTGTTATTATACCCATTTACTGGGCTTTTGCTCGCTTCTGTAAGACCTGAATCGTTAGCGTTTGATTAGAAGCCTTTAACTTTCAGGCGAAAAGCTAAGGCTAAGCCTCTCTTTTGTCTCGATTTTGAGGATTAAGCGGTTTGCGGCATCGCTAACACTCATCTTTGCCAGATTGCCATCTTTTGAGATCTCAAGCACATGCCAGCTGGCTTCAATTAGCCAGGGATTTTGCATCCGAAAGTCAGCAAGCATACGCAAATCCTCTCCAATTTCTGGATGGGGCGGGTTTTCCCAAGGCATTTGCAAACGCGCTTCGTCAAAACCGGTTGATCCTTCCGCATGAATTGAAGCACGTTGGCTCAAGCCAAACTCAGTGCCATAATAGATCACCGGTGGTTGGGGAAGCAAATAGAGCAACCTCAAAGCCGCCTTCAATGCTTCGAAGTTTTCTTCTGCGCTGAACAAAAAGCGGTTCATGTCGTGATTATCGATAAAAGCCGGACGGCTAAAACCGGAAGGCCAGGCAGTCTGGGCAGCTTGGATGTAGGCTGCCAGGCGTGAGGCATTCCAATTGCGCGTTGCAAAACTCTCGCGCAATGCCTGACAGGTCAAAAAGTCGAGTGTGCCATGCATGCTGCCGGCAAGCTGCGCTTGTTCCTCTGCCGGAGCGACAACTTCGCCAAAGGTCCAGGCATTAGGATTGATTTCAAGGCAAGCGCGTTGAAAGTCCACCCAAAAATCTCGGCTGGGTCCGTTTGCATAATCAAGACGGTAGCCATCGATGCCCATTTTCAGCCATTTTTGAGCAGCATCAAGAAGATGCTGTCGGGCAGGCGCGCCAAAACGGAGGTTAAACACGGGCATCGTGGGTACATCATAGAAGCATTCATAATTATTGGGCCATTCTTTCCAGTTGAACCAGCCGTTTTCGGCTTCGCTTGCTGAGGCAAGGGCGGATTGGAAGGCGGGATGTTTATCAGAACAATGGTTGGCGACAAAATCGAGCAAAAGACGCATCCCTCGTTGATGCAATTCCTCAATCAACTCTACCAAATCTGCTTCAGTGCCAAATTTTGGGTCAATTTGCTCATAGTCGATAATGTCATAGCCGTGATGTGATGCGCTATGGAAGCTAGGCGTCAGCCAAAGAGTGTTAAAACCAAGTGCGCGAATGCTGTCGATTTTCTCAATCACGCCCCGAATGGTGCCGCCAAAAGGTTTGAGCAGATTTTCACTTTGCAGCCATTCCCGTCCTTCGCCTGGGTTAAAGCGATCGACAAAAATCTGGTAAATCCGCGCTTCTTTTGCCCAATTCGGAGTGCTGTTTTTGGGATTTAGCCAACGGGCAAATTGTGTCGCCTGATTTTGTGATTTTGCCTGGTTATCTGCGTAGGTAGTTGAGCCATCGGCAAGTTCGGCATAGACGTAATAGCGAAGCAGGGAGCCTTTAGGGAGGCTAAGCTTAGCCTGATAGCCTTGCAGCCAGGTCCAGGCCGGAGTATCCCAACTTTGGATTGTCTTAGTGAAATCAATCAGTTGAGAACTCGCCCAGTCATCAGTGCTATAGAGCAAACGCATGGCTTTGACCACCAGCTGTGAATTGTGGCTGGCTTCGATTAATAATTCAACCGAATCAGCTCGGTAATCAGATTGAATCCTGTCCCAATGATGGACACCCAAAATGCGATTGAGATGGTAGAGGCCTCTAACATTCCGTTTTCCAAGCTCTCCGAAGAGAGTGTCGGGGTATTTTGCTTTGTTTTTTCTGCTCATTATTCCTCCGGGTTAATGAAGTTTATCAGCAAATTTTGGCCAATGTCAGATTGTAATTGACAGCTGACTATTCTCGGTAAACTGCTATAATTGCGCGGATGGAAAAGAAAACGGACTGGGTAAATAAAATTTCTGGCGAAGGCTTACTTTTTTTGACTGCAATAATCTGGGGCAGTGGTTTTGTGGCACAACGAAAGGCAATGGAGGGCATGCAGCCCTTTGCCTTTGTCGCTCTTCGATTTCTGATGGGCGCACTTGTACTTTTGCCAATTTTGCTCATCCGAAAAAAGCAAGCTCAAAAAGAGCAAAGTGAAAAAGTGCAGGATAAAGACAAAGGGCATCAAAATTTCTTTAAAGATAAAGTTTTACCTTGCTTATTAGCCGGTCTTTTTTTGTTTGGCGGAACGAGCATGCAACAATTGGGAATTGTGACGACAAGTGCTGCGAAATCCGGATTTTTAACCTCCTTATATTTGGTTTTAGTGCCCATTGCCGGGCTCTTCTTTGGCAAGAAGCTAAATCGTTGGGTTTGGCTTGGCGTTGTGATGGCATTTGCGGGGATCTACTTCCTGTCCGTTGGCATAGACCTAAGCATCCAAACAGGCGATATCTTGCTTTTGTTAGGCTCGCTCTTTTGGGTTTTTCAGATTTTAACTTTGGATCACTACAGCACGAAAATGGACGGGCTGAGCCTTGCTTTTGGTGAGTTTTTGACGACATCGGTTCTTGCGCTGATTGCCAGCCTCATCTTCGAAACAGTTCCGATGATCAAAGACCCTTCAGCCTGGCTGCCCTTGCTCTATTCTGGCATAGTGGTGGTTGGAATCGCTTTCACCTTGCAAGTCTTTGGTCAGAGCAAAGTGGACCCAACCCTGGCATCCCTAATTATGGGACTTGAAGCGGTTTTTGCCTTGATTGCCGGAATGATTTTCCTTGACGAACGCTTGACCGGGCGCGAGTTTTTGGGCAGCGCTTTGTTGTTGGCTGCAGTGTTTTTAGTGCAATTAAAGGGACAGCAAAAGAAAGAACCGACAGAATTGATTGACAAAACGACCCAATAACGGGAGAAACGTCTATACAAAGCCATAAAAACCTTGAC
>JAGOIM010000030.1:0-10572 GCA_017995665.1 Anaerolineaceae bacterium
CACGCAAAAATTCATTCATCGATATAGAGTATGGGAAAAATTTACACAATCGTCAATCAAAAAGGTGGTGTAGGCAAAACCACAACCACCATCAACCTCGGTGCTTACTTGGGACAATTCGACCAAAAAGTGCTTTTAGTCGACCTTGATCCCCAGGCGAATGCCTCTGCCTGCCTCGGCGTTGACCACAATAACATCACAACCGGCACCTATGAAGTCTTGATTGGCGAGAAAAAACCGGGCGAATGCATCTTGCGCCACGACACTTTCAAAATCGACATCATCCCTTCCAGCCCTAATTTGAGCGGTGCAGAAATCGAATTGATCGACATCCCTTCGCGTGAAAAGCTTTTGCGCAACGCGCTTGCCGAAATCAAAGATCGCTACGATTACATCCTGATTGACTGCCCTCCTTCACTTGGCTTGCTGACCCTCAACGGGCTCCTGGCTGCCGAAGATGGCATCATCATACCCGTTCAATCTGAATATCTTGCGCTTGAAGGGCTCGGGCAACTCACCCGAACGCTTGACCGGATTCGAAAAAGTTTTTACCCCGATTTGGGGATTCGTGGTGTTTTGCTGACCATGTATGATAATCGCACCAATCTTTCCGCAGATGTTATGGCGGAAGTCCAAAAATTTTTCCCTTCCAAAGTTTTCCAAAGCTTTATTCCACGCAGCATCCGGCTCGCTGAAGCGCCTTCTTTTGGTCGACCCATCTCGGTCTATTCCCCAAGCTCAAGCGGTGCCCAAGCCTATCGAGCCCTCGCAGCAGAAGTTTTGAAAGGTGATGGGGTCAATTTTGATCCCGGTCAGGAGTAAGCATGGCAAAAAAAAGTGGTTTAGGACGTGGTTTAGATGCGCTCATCCCTTCCTGGGACGAGACAAATGTGATTATCCAACCAGGCGATAAGGTTGTAAATGTACCGACGGCAAATATCCAGCCCAACCCGCATCAACCGCGTAAGGTTTTTGACACTGCCTCGCTTGAGGACCTCGCAAATTCTATTCGGGAACATGGTATCATCCAGCCGCTGATTCTGATTCAGGGTGAAACCCCAAACCAATACATCTTGATTGCCGGTGAACGGCGTTTGCGTGCTTCAAAAATCGCCGGACTTCGAGAAGTCCCGGCAATTATCCGCACGGCTACCGAACAAGAACAACTCGAATTCGCCATCATCGAAAACGTCCAGCGTGAAGACCTCAACCCGCTTGACCGGGCAAAAGCTTACCAAAGTTTGCTGGATGGCTTTTCGCTGACGCATGACGAAGTCGCCAAACGAGTTGGCAAAAGCCGCGTTTCGGTTACCAACAGCCTTCGCTTGCTCAATCTTCCCCAGGCAGCGCTTGATGCTTTGGTTAACGGTGAAATCAGCGAAGGGCATGCCCGCGCCCTGCTTGGCTTACCCAACAGCCGGGCGATTGAAGCCGCCCTCGATTCTGTGCTCTCTTTGAATTTAAACGTGCGTCAAACCGAAGCCCTGGTCGCAAAATTTGGCGGCAAAGCACCAAAAGCAAGCACGCCTCAACCTCGTCCGGCCGAATTGGACCATCTCGAAAACCGCCTGCGCCAATTCTTCCATACCAAGGTCAATCTAACCAAAAGCGCGAAAGGCGGATCGATTAACATTGCATTCTATTCAGACGAAGAATTAAACGCAATCCTCGACGCGCTGGGAATCCATGACTAAAGCTGTCCTTTTTATCAATGCCCACTTCCCCGAAATGTACCGGCTTGACGGAGATTCTCTCCTCGTCAAAGACGGTCTGATTGAATATATTGGTGATCGTGAAACCGCTCTTTTAAGGGCAAAAGAGCTTGACTTCGAGCTGATTGACCTGGCAGGCAAAACGCTGATGCCCGGTTTATGCGATTTTCACCTACATTTAGCCTATACTGCCGAAAAAATTGCCGCCGTCGATTGCGAAACCAACAGCCTGGAAGAATGTTTGCAGCGCGTTGCAGAACGAGCAAAAGTCACCCCGGCTGGTGAATGGATTATCGGCTACAACTGGAATCATAACAGCTGGCAACCGCCTGAATATGGCACAGCAGAACAGCTGGACGCCATCAGCCGGCAACACCCGATCCTCTTGCATGCCAAATCATTACACGCCGCCTGGGTTAATAGTACGGCTATGCGCATCGCCTGCATCTCCAAAGACAGCCCTGATCCTGATGGTGGTGTGATTTTGCGCGATGCTCAGGGCGAGCCAAGCGGTATCCTGCTCGAAAACGCAATTGCTCTGGTCACTTCAAAACTCCCCGAAGCGACGGTTGAGCAAGAGGCTCAAAACATTTTGAAAACGCAAGCCTACTTCCACAGTCTCGGTTTGACCGCAGTCCATGATTTCGATCGTTTTCCTGCCGCTGAAGCCCTGCTCTTACTGGCTGAACGCGGAGAGTTAAAACTTCGGGTAAGTAAAAACTTACCACTACCCGACCTCGACAGGATTATCGCTGAAGACTGGCGCAAAAAGCTGGATAAGCCACCTTTTTTGACCCCCGGATGGCTAAAAGCTTTCGCTGATGGCGCACTGGGACCTCAAAGCGCGGCAATGCTGGAACCTTACGAAGCAAGCCAAAACCGCGGCATGTTGCTCGTCGAAGCAGAAGATTTGGCTGCCAAGGGCCTGTTTGCCGACCGGCACAATTGGCCGCTCTCAGTCCATGCCATTGGCGATTGGGCAGTGAGAGAAGTAATTGATGCTTTCGCCATCATTCGCAAGCAACAAAGCCCGCTCAGAGCAAAGCAATCACCCCTGCGGATTGAACACGTCCAGCTCATCCAACCCTCTGACCTTCAGCGAATGCAAAATCTGGACATCATCGCTTCCGTCCAGCCGATTCATGCGACTTCTGATATGGAGGTCGCCGACCGACATTGGGGTGAGCGGACAAAATTTGCTTACGCCTACCAGAGCCTTTTCGAGCATGGCATTGAAACCCGTTTTGGCTCAGATTCCCCGGTCGAAAGTCCCAATCCTTTTCTTGGGCTTCATGCGGCAGTCACCCGCCAAAAAATTGATGGGCATCCCGGAGCAGATGGTTGGCATCCGGAACAACGGGTCAGCCTTGAAAATGCAATTAGCGCTTACACTCAAGCCTTGCCCAACCAAGGCGAAACAAACCCTCTCCGACCCGGAATGCTGGCTGATTTCATCATCCTCGAAGAAGACCTGTTCACCCTTCATCCTTCCCAATTGGCAGCAGTCAAACCGCTGAAAACAATTGTCGGCGGAGAAATCGTTTTTGAAAGGTAAGTTTTGAGCCAAAAGATTCTTCAGGGCAAAGATTTTCCGTCAAATCAGCTCAAGGCGTTTATCTATGGACCCCAACTCGCCTTTGAACATCTCGACTGGCTGCCAAGCCAAAGCCGCCTCAGTGAAGAGTCAACTTTCTGCCTGATTGATGATGACGAAATCCAGGCAATTCTCTCTGTTGCACCAGAAAACCCCCATTTTGCCTGGCTGCGTTTCTTTTTTACCCAATGGGATGGAAATCACAATGCCAACTTTACCCAATTATTTGAGCATGCCAAAAATTGGCTGAAAGATAACCAAATCTCTAAGCTATATTCTCTTGCCACCAGTGAATGGATTGAAAGATTACTAATCAAACATGGATTTCAGCTTGATAACCAAATCGTCTCTTTGGGCAGTCAGAAATTAACCGTCAGAGCCCAGGCTTTGCCCGAAAACCTTCAAATCCGTCCTATGCATCTTGATGACATCCCCGAACTTGAAAACCTGGATGAACTTTGCTTTCGCCCTCCCTGGCAAATGAACCAAATCAGCCTCGAAAAAAGCTACAGCAAGGGAGCCGACTCAAGCGTCGTAAGCCAAGCCGGCAGACTGGTTGGCTATCAGATTACCAACAACGTCTTCGACCACCTTCATTTGGCAAGAATCGCGGTTCATCCTGACTTGCAAGGCAGAGGCATCGCCCGCCAACTCATGGCAGAAATGATCAACTTTTTCAATGAGTATCATATTCAGACATACACTGTCAATACTCAAGCTGACAACCTCGCTTCCCTGCGACTTTACCATAGCTTCGGCTTTAAAGAAGAAGGCAGACCAACCCCTGTCTACCTAATTGAAATGTACTAATTTTTTGCGACTATAATAGAGCAATATTTTCTGAAAGGAAACACATATGAGCACCATCCAAAGTCAACGTGATTTACTAAAAAACCAGAAGGATAGCAAAAAGAAAAAAACGATTATCACCGTCGTATCGGTTGTTTTAGTAGTCGCAATCGTCCTCGCCTTGGTTTACTTTTTACCCAAAAAGCGTGTTGAAGGCTTTTCAATGGGCGATCCCGAAGCACCGGTGAAAGTTGACCAGTTCTCCAACTTCAACTGTAGCCATTGTGTAACTTTTGCAATCGAACAAGAAGCTGATTTTATTAAAAACTATGTTGATACCGGGAAAGTATACTGGACATATCACAATTACCAGTTTATCGAAGATGATTCCAGCCCTGCTGCCGAAGCGACATATTGCGCCGGTGAACAAGGCAAATTTTTCGATTACAAAAAACTGGTCTACCAAGCTGCTTCCGCCGGATATGCCGGGAAGTTTGCCGAGGAAAGTTTGGTTAATTATGCCAAAGAGGTCAATTTGGATTTGGACCAATTCGCCCAATGCCGCGAAAGCGACCGTCAAATTGAAGTTATGAATCAAGGCCGTGAATATGGTCGCAATAATCAGGTTCAATACACCCCTCAATTTTTGGTAAATGGAGAATTATCCTTCGCTGCCGATTTAGCAGCCACCATCGATTCCGCTCTTGAGACTGCCGGGAACTAAACCCTTTCCTTATTTCACTAAAAGCAAAACGAGCTTGTCGAAGATGACAAGCTCGTTTTTTATCTCGTAGAATGCACTAAACCTAATCTTACTTTAGGCGTAAGAATTTACGCTTGCCAACTTGCAAAACACCTGCTTTTAATTCGAGGTTGATATCATCAACCGTTTCGCCATTGAACTTGACACCATTTTGGTCAACCAAGCGCCTTGCATCCCCACGCGACTGAACCATCCCTTGCGAAACGAGGATATCGATCAAATTATCGCCGTCTTTCAAGCTGTATTCGGGCATTTCATCAGGAAGATTCCCCTGTTGGAACATGGTTACAAATTGCTCCTGAGCTTTCGTTGCGGCTTCATCGCCATAGAAAACGCGGGTAATTTCTTTTGCCAAACTCATTTTTGCATCGCGAGGATGCAGGCTGTCTTCCGCTAAGCCCTGCTCAAAATTGTGAATTACTTCCGGCGTCCATTCGGTTGCCAAACGCGCATAAACTGGCATTGCCTTATCGGGAATACTCATTACCTTGCCATACATGTCTTCAGCTGTCGTATTCAAGGGAATGTGATTGCCCAATGATTTGCTCATGCGCACTTCCCCATCCGTGCCGGGCAAGATTCCGAGTACAATGCCGATGTTCGGTTTTTGGCCGAAAAAAGTCATCAGCTTTCGTCCGGAAGTCATAATGTTAAACAACTGATCCGAACCACCAACCTGAACGTCTGTGTTCAAATGGTGGGCATCATAACCTTGCATCAAAGCATAGTAAAACTCATGCAAGTATATTGGCTCGCTTTTATCATAACGATTATGAAAATTATCGCGTGCCAGGAATTGTTGGACCGTGAAATTAGAAGACATCTCGACCATATCGGTCAGGGTCAATTTACTCAGCCATTCATGGTTATAAACAATTTCCGTCTTTTCAGCGTCTAAAATTCGAAAAGCTTGCTCGGCATAGGTTCTGCCATTTTCCATCACTTTTTCGAGGGAAAGCTGGGAACGTAATTTATCCTTATCCGAAGGGTCGCCAATCATTGCCGTAAAAGAGCCGATAACGAACATCACATGATGTCCCAGCTCTTGGAATTGGCGCAATTTGCGCATGGTTACCGTATGGCCAAGGTGTAAATCGGTTGAAGTAGGATCGTAACCACAATAAACACGCAAAGGTTTGCCAGTCTTTTCGGATTCGACCAATCGGGCATGCAGTTCTTTTGCCATATTTTCAGCAATTGTCGCGTCGCCATAATCGGAACCTTGCATTAAATATTCAACTTGTTCGTTAATGTTCATCATGAGCTCTTCTCCATTAATTGATTTAGCCTAAATTTTACCATCTCTGCCGCCTGTCAAGGCATATTGTGAGGCATCAACAGCAATTCTAATTATAAAATATATATACAAGGGTAGGGGTGGGTCCAAATTACGAATGCTCAATAATCCGTAACCCAGTTCGACCCACCCTTGCAAGCTGGCTGAACATCAGCAGCTTTTTATTGTAAAAAAAGAGCCTGCATCTGCAAGCTCTTTTCCAACTTTTCAGCCTTTTAAGTTTAGTTCTTGCGGCCTAATTTCTTCTCGAGGACGTCAACGAGGGTCGGATAACCGATTTCCTGCAGTTTGTAGGTAACGCGAACGGAAGGTTTGTCGATTTTCATAACGCGGGTCATGTCAATCGGGGTACCGATAACAACTACATCGACATCAGAAGCGGCAATTGTTGCTTCGAGGTCACGGATTTGTTTTTCGCCATATCCCATGCTGGGTAAGTCGTGACCCAAGTGGGGGAATTTTTCGAAAGTGGCTTTCAAATCGCCGACAGCGAATGGTCGTGGGTCGACAATTTCTTTGGCGCCGTAGCGTTTGGCTGCATAATAACCAAAGTCGTAGGGCAAATCGCCGTGGGTAACGGTTGGGCCTTCATCAATGGCCAAAACGCGCTTGCCTTTGATCATATCGGGATCATCGACAAAAATGGGGGATGAAGCTTCGATAACGATAGCATCCGGGTTAACTTTGGCAATGCTTGCACGAACGGTGTCAATTTGAGCGACATCAGCAGTGTCGACTTTATTAATGATAAAGACATCAGCGGCACGCATATTGACTTCGGCGGGGTAGTAGCCAAGTTCATTACCGGCACGAAGAGGATCGATGACAGTAATCAAAACGTCAGGTTTGTAGAATGAGAAGTCATTGTTTCCGCCATCCCAGAGGATAACGTCGGCTTCTTTTTCTGCTTCGCGCAAAATAGCTTCATAATCAACACCGGAATAAATGATTACGCCGGTATCAATATGAGGTTCATATTCTTCGCGTTCTTCAATTGTGCATTCATGCAAATCGAGGTCTGCATAAGTCGCAAAACGCTGAACTTTTTGTTTGACTAAATCACCATAAGGCATTGGATGGCGGATTGCCACAACCTTGTAACCAAGGCCCTTCAAAACTTCAGCAACACGGCGGCTGGTTTGGCTCTTGCCGGCACCGGTACGGGTTGCACAAACGGCTACGAGGGGTTTGGTAGATTTAACTTGTGTCGCCTTTGTACCTAACAAGCGAAAATCTGCACCGAGGGAATTGACCAAGGCAGACTTGTGCATTACATAATCATAAGGCACATCGCTATAGGAAAAGACAACTTCATCAACGTCGAACTTTTTAATCAGTTCGGGCAGTTCAGACTCAGGATAAATGTCGATGCCGTTTGGATACAGCGTTCCTGCCAATTCTTTCGGGTACTTGCGACCTTCGATGTTTGGGATTTGAGTAGCGGTGAAGGCTACAACGTCATACTTATCGTTATCACGATAATAGGTATTGAAGTTGTGGAAGTCACGGCCAGCAGCTCCCATGATGATTGTACGAATACGACTCATTAGATAGATTCTCCTTTTAGTTGGTTCTACTAGTCTACATCACTTGTGGGACTTGGATGCCTAGTAATTCTAACACCTTTTTCAGACTTATTTTTGAAACCACAACCAATGCCAGCCGAGATGACCTGATTTCAGGCTCGGCTTTGATTACCTGGCACTGATTATAGAAATCATTGAAAGCTTTTGCCAAATCATAAGCATAAGTTGCCAGTCCGGATGGTTTCATATCTTTGGCTGCTTTTTGAATCTCTTCCGGCAGTTTGGATAATTTTTCAATCAAATTCACTTCGGCACTTTCAAGTTGATAGCCAAAGCTTGGTTTTAGTTCTAATTCAGAGAAATCAGCTTTTTTGAGCAAGCTGCTTGCGCGAACACAGGCATATTGAATGTATGGTGCTGATTGTCCGTTGAAATCGAGAGCGCTTTCCCAATCAAAGGTAACGATTTTTGTGTTTTCACGGGATATCATGGGATATTTAATCGCTCCGAGGGCAACTTTTTCTGCGACGGTCGACATCGTTACTTCATCCAGCCCGGGATTCTTTTCTTTGACGACTTCCAAAGCGCGTTGAGTTGCTTCGCGAACCAAATCATCAAGCAAAACAACCGTTCCATCACGGGAAGACATGACGACATTCCCCGGCAAATTGACAATTTCGTAAGCCAGGTGGTGAATGCGTTTCGCCCAATCGTAACCCATCAGCTCCAGCAATTTTGCCATTTGTTTCATATGCAAACTTTGTCGGACATCGATTACATAAATGGATTGGTCGAGGTCATATTCCTCAAATTTCATAATTGCGAGAGGCAATTCTTTGGTGGCATAGAGTGAGGTTCCGTCAGAACGCAAAATAACCGCCACCCGATATTCTTCTTTCGTCCCCAAAATACCGTCCAAATCAACAATCACCGGATTTTCAGGCCTGCCGTCGGTTGCAATCCCTTTTTTTATCAGTTCGTCAACCAAGACTTTGCCGGAATCTTCAACGTCGCTCTCAAAATAAATCCGTTCAAAATGCTCGCCCAAAAGTTCATAAACCTGATCAAAACCATCCATAGACCATTGACGGGTTTGCAACCAGAGATCGTGAATGTGTTCGTCTCCGGCATCCCACCGCCCGAAATAGGCGCGGACTTTTTCCTCAAAACCTTCTTCTTCGTGGAAGCGTTTGTCCGCTTCGGCGTAAAGATCTGCCATCCAACGCATTTTGTCAGTGGCAGGTTGCTCACCGGCATGGTAATTTTCGTAATTGCACATCCATTTGATGACATGCAAGCCAATATCGCCGATGTAATTAGCCCGAATAACACGATATCCGGCTGCCTCAAGAATGTTGCAAACCGAACCGCCCAGAATGACATTGCGCAAATGACCAACATGCAAAGGCTTATGCGTGTTCGGGTTGGAGTATTCCACCATGATTGTTTTGCCCTTGGTTTCGCTGTTGCCATAGTTATCATTTTCTTTGGCAATCTTTTCGACCAAAGCCGAGGCATAAATTCCGGTATCAAAATATAGGTTTAGGTAGCCTTTAACCGCCTCAGATCGGGTGAAACCTTCCGGCAAGCCAATGATTTCTTTCAATTCTTCTGCCAGGGCTTGAGCATGAAGCGGAACCGGCACGGTCTTATTCGGATCTGCCGCAGCCAAAGGGAAAAACGGTGCCGCCATCCCCCATTCACCGGAAAAAGGAATGTTTCGAAATTCAACTTTACCGGTTGGCAAATTGCGTTGAAGGCAAAAGTCGTCAATTTTTGAGATGATTTGTTTTTTCAGGTCTTCAAACATAGTTTTCCTCTATTTTATCGAAGGGATTATAACATGGCAGGGAGCGGTGATCAGGAAGCAGGAAGCAGAAAATTCATAGGTCGTCGACAATAATTTGGACAAAAACTTGAGAGACACAAATTCTGATTTCCCGTTTCCTTTTTGCCAGCTCCCAGCTCCCCGAATCCCGCTCCCTGTCCTTAACCACAACAAAGCGAGGGTGAAAGACCCTCGCTTTATTATTCAGACGATTTCAATAACTACTCTGCGATAGCGTTTAAACGGGCCATCAAGCGAGACTTACGGCGTGCAGCGTTGTTTTTGTGAATAACGCCCTTTTGAGCAGCCTTGTCCAATGCGCGGATTGCCTTCTGAACTTCGGCTTCAGCCAATTCAGTGTTTTTGCCGTTAATAGCAACTTGTGCTTTACGGATATAGGTACGGGCAGAGCCACGATAAACACGATTGCGAAGACGTGCCACGCTGTTTTGTTTGTTACGCTTGATTTGAGACTTAATATTAGCCAACTTCTTCCTCCAAACTTACTACTTCATAATTCCAAACAATTATTTTACACGAAATCTGCATTTTGTCCAGAATTTCATATACTCTTTTCGCTAAAATTCAATAATTCACCGACAACAAAAGTGATTTTAACTTTTGTTGACTGAATAGCAGTTAAGTATACAACATTGCCGACTCATTCACAAGTGCTTTAATGGTATCATAAACTTAACTCAGGTCAGTCAGGTGCGCGCGCTTGTAAAAGTGAGGAAAGTCCGTACACCACAGAGCAGAATGCCAGGTAATCCCTGGGAGGGCGTAAGCTTTCGGATCGGGCCACAGAAACAAACCGCTCGCAAGAGTAAGGTTGAAAAGGTGGTGTAAGAGACCACCGCAATGCCGGTAACGGTTTTTGGCAAGGTAACCCCCATTCGGTGCAAGGTCAAACAGGAAAAAGAGCCTGCTCGGCTCGTCTGATTTCCGGGTAGACCGCATGAGGTGGCTGGTGACAGTCATTCGAGATAGATGCGCATCCGCGACAAAATACGGCTTATCGGTTGACCTGAGTTATTGAATCTTGTTCGTCTCTCCTTGGAAA
>JAGOIM010000030.1:10672-11905 GCA_017995665.1 Anaerolineaceae bacterium
AATTTTGTGCATCTTCAACCCGCCTAAAGGTTCACGACGGCGGTTTGAAGATGGGCTTGCGAAAAAAGATCTTTAGACTCAAACATCTTCAAACACGCCCTACCCACTTTTATTTACCGTAGCCGGTCAATTTTTGTTTGCTGATCTTTCCGAACAACCAAAACAGCCAAAAGCAACAAAACCAAGCCCCCGGCATCAAAGATAATAAAGCGCAAAATCGAGCCTCTCAAGATCTCATGTTCGATGGGAATCGATCGCAACAAGAAGCTTTCCCCAATTAATCCAATCGTCTGCATCAAAATTGCCTGAATCAAGGACGTACGATGAATAACTGGCTGGGCGAGGGCGAAAAAGTAGGGCACTTGCCACATCAAGAAGAGAATGCCATAGCCAATCACGACCACCCGACCCACTTCCCCACTCAATTCATAACCGCCCTTATACAAATCCGGTCTGACAATAAAGTCGACCGCGCAAAAGATATTGATAACCAAAACAACGAAAATCAAAAACTGAGCAATCCGAAGTCTCAATTTTGACTTGTCTTTCATCCCACAATTTCCTTCGAAACGACCCCTTGCTGCACTTTCCAAACTTCATGATTCGCTAAAAAGAGCGGATCAAACATTTCCTGGTCGGTCGTTGTAATAAAAGCCTGTTCAACCTTATCCAATAAGCTCAACAGCGCTTTCCTTCTCAATGGATCCAGCTCTGCCATAACTTCATCCAGCAACAAAACCGGCCATTCACCGCTGCGTTCCTTCATCAAATCCACTTCAGCGAATTTCAGCGAAAGCAAAGCCGTCCGGATTTGTCCTCTGGAGCCAAAGCTGCCTAAATCGATTTGGTTGGCTAAGAAGCGTAATTCGTCCTTGTGGGGACCCAAACCGGTTGATCCACGGCGAATATCATTATTCCGCCGGTTAATTAACTCGACCAAAAAACCGGTTTCAATTTCTTTCACATCCAGCGCGTTGACGTCCAATGGTGGAAGATTCGCCAAGTCAGCCTGACCAATTCCAATCGAAAGCGGATTATAAGAAGGCTGATAATCCAGCCGTAAAACTTCTTTGCCTTCGGTCAATTGAGCGTGGCTTTCCCTAACCAAAGAGGACAATTCTGCCACTAAGCCAAGCCGCCCCTTAATCAACCATGCGCCATGTTCAGCCAGCGCCGAATCCCAATAATCAAGCTGATCGGGAGGACCACCCACCTCGCCCAAGGTTTTCAGCA
>JAGOIM010000168.1 GCA_017995665.1 Anaerolineaceae bacterium
GGTATGCAAGTCCGCATCCTGAGCTGGCTGGCGAAAAAACATGATTTACCCTTATCAGCCAGAGTTTTGCATCTCAGCCCCGAAATCCTCCGGGCAAGTGTTGAGGCAGACAATTTGGCAAGCCTGATTACTATCTATTGGTGGCACAGACGTTCTCCAAAAATTTACTATCGCGATCAACCAAAAAATTACAACCCCGAGAAAGGCATCAGCGGTCACAGCATGCTCTTCGCCGCTTATGACCCGGACCACACAAACGATGGCATCCAAACGCCCTGGGGTTTTATTAACTCTTGGGTAGCTGGCGGAAGCGGGCTCTTTTGGATCAGCGATGCAGATTTTCGCCGTACCTGGGCAACACCCATCCCATTTATAGGCAATAATGCTGCCGTCATTATTTCTGTAGACAACAACAAACCAAACAAAATCAAAGAAGAATTAGCGAACAATAACCTTGAAACCATTTAACTTACTCGGAAAACTCTCAAAAAAATATTGGAAATCCATTCTGCTTACAACCCTAACCATGTTCGGATTGGTAGCCGCTCAACTTTTTGTCCCCTGGCTTATTCGCAGCCTGATTGACCGTCTGACAACCGGCCCGCTAAATAATGAAACAATCGATTTCATTACCAAGCTTTCCTCTATCGCCTTGCTCGTCTTTATCGCCCGGGCGGTTATGCAATTCATCCGCTCCTACGCCGCCCACGTTGCCGGCTGGGGTGTTGTTTCCGATGCGCGTCGCCTGGTTTACGAACACATTCAAAAACTTTCCCTGCGTTTCTACGAAGACAAGCAAACCGGTCAATTGATGTCTCGAATCATCAACGACACCGATCTCTTCGAGCGCATGATTGCCCACGCCCTGCCCGACGTGGTAGTCAACGCCATCACATTGGTCGGCGTAACTGCAATTCTCTTCTCGATGAACGTACGTCTGACGCTTCTGACCCTCATCCCAATCCCGGTTATCATCGTAGCCCTGATTGGCTACAGCAAAGTCGTTCGTCCTGCCTTCAAAAATCGCCAACAATCAATCGGAGAGCTAAACGCAGTTCTCAACGACAGCCTTTCGGGCATTCGCGAAGTGAAGGCTTTTGCGCGGGAAGAAGACGAACTCGACAAAGTTGATAGCAAAATTCAATTGGTTTTACACAAAAATCTACGCGCACTGAAGTTGATGGCGGTTTTCAACCCGATTTTCGACTTCGCCGCTGGGATTGGGCAGCTTTTGGTAATTTATTTTGGTGCCCGGATGGCAATAAACGGGACGCTTTCAATCGCCGACCTGGTCGCATTTTTCCTCTATCTCGACAGTTTCTATACCCCGGTTCGCAGCCTGGGCAACTCGATGGAAGCCGTTCAGGAATCGCTGGCTGGTTTTGAGCGGATTGCTGAGATTTTAACCGTCAGCCCCGAAATCGCCTCGCCTGCCAAACCGCATCAATTTTCGACACCAATTCAAGGGCATGTCCGTTTTGAAAATGTAGATTTTCATTATATTGAGGGTGAAGAAGTTTTGAAAGACATCAATTTGGATATCCCGGCAGGCAAAACCATCGCCCTGGTTGGACCTACCGGTGTCGGCAAAACCACCTTAGTCAGTTTGATCCCACGCTTTTACGATGTTTGCAAAGGGAATGTCAGCATTGACGGAGTTGATGTGCGCGACATCGCTCTCGACCAGCTCCACGAATCAGTCAGCATGGTTTTGCAAGATGTTTTCCTCTTCCATGGAACAATTCGCGACAATATCTTGTTTGGTCGTCCGGATGCGAGTGAGGAAGAAATGATGCTTGCCGCTCAAATCGCAAACGCCACTGAATTCATCGAAAAATTACCCAATGGCTACGATACGATGATCGGCGAACGTGGCGTCAAACTCTCCGGCGGGCAAAAACAACGCATCTCAATTGCCCGGGCAGTCCTCAAAAACAGCCCAATCCTTATCATGGACGAAGCCACCTCTTCTGTTGATACCGAAACAGAATTGCTGATTCAGGAAGCGCTTGATCGCTTGATTGTAGGCAGAACAACCATAATCATCGCCCACCGCCTCTCAACCGTTCGGAATGCCGACCGCATCATTGCCCTTGAAGGCACCGGAATTGTAGAAGCCGGTACTCATGCCGAGCTGCTTGAGCAAGGTGGTTTGTATCACAAACTCTACACCGCCCAACAGCAACTTTATTAACAAATGCACTCGGGAAAACATAGCCTTATCGGCTTTTATATCCTTGCGTCTGTTTTTATTCAAAATTTTGGGCAGATAATATAACCATTACGATAGATATTATCTCAAAAAAAACCTAATTATAATTAATGCGAATTACGACATAATTAAAATAAAAGGAATATTAATAATGGAAGAAACTCAAACATATCGAATGCCGCTGATTGGCGACACCGCCCCCAGTTTTCAAGCGGTTACCACACAAGGGACCATCAATTTCCCCGAAGATTACAAAGGGAAATGGGTCATTCTCTTTTCTCATCCGGCCGATTTCACCCCGGTGTGCACCACTGAATTCATGACCTTTGCCAGCATGGCAGATGAATTTAAAGCGCTGAACACTGAGTTGGTTGGCCTTTCTGTCGACTCCCTCTACGCACATATCGCTTGGTTACGCAAAATTCAAGAAATCGAATGGAACGGTTTGAAAAACGTCGAAGTCATGTTCCCCTTGATTGAAGATATCCGCATGGATGTTGCCAACAAATATGGCATGATTCAACCCGGTCAGTCCAACACTCAGGCAGTCCGCGCAGTCTTCATCATCGACCCAGAAGCGAAAATTCGCACCATTCTCTACTACCCGCTTTCCACCGGCCGCAACTTTGACGAAATCAAACGCATCATCCTCGCCCTCCAAAAAGCTGACAAAGACAATGTCGCTACCCCAGCCGACTGGCGCCCGGGCGATGACGTAATCGTCCCAACCGCCGGCTCTTGCGGCACCGCAAAAGAACGTATGGACAACCAGTCCGACGACCAATATTGTCTCGATTGGTTCATGTGCTTCCGCCGCGAACAAAAACAAGACTAATTTTTATCAAATTTAGCCATATCAAACCTGAGTTTCTCAATTTAGTGTCCTGAAAACATTTCTTTTCCTCGTTGAAAACAGAATATTTCAGCAAAATGAGAAACTCGGGTCGTAAGCAAACTTGCGCGTTTCAAGCCGGCAAAAAATTTATCGTAGGCCGGCTTGTGCTTTTCAAGCCGGCAAGATCCTGGCAAATTATTAAGCCGGATTCAAAAACAGAATCCGGCCTACAGTTAAGTCAGGAATTATCCAAACCTAAATTTTCTTT